>NZ_JBIAXS010000036.1:0-87945 GCF_042896885.1 Streptomyces sp. NPDC001231 | reverse complement strand
TGGACGACGCCTGCCGGCAGGTGCGGGAGGATGCCGGTCGGCGGCTCGCCGAGCACGACGGCGCATGGCAGCCGATGGCCGTGCGGCTCGCCGAGTGGCTTGGCGTGGCCGAGGCGGCCGAGATCGCCCGCGAACGCCGCGCGCACGCACGCAAGGCCCGAGCCTGGCTGCGGCCGATCATCGACGAACTGCGCGACGAGCGGCTGCGGCCGTTCGCCGAGCGGTCCCAGGAGGTGTGGCAGAAGCTGTGCGAGCACAGCAGCGTCACGCTCGGATCCGTCACGCTCGCGGGCACGCCTGGGCGCGGTCGCGTCGAACTGGACGTCTCCGTGGACGACATGTCGGCGCCCGCCTACAGCGTGATGAGCCAGGGCGAGCTGCACTCCCTCGCGCTCTCCCTCTTCCTGCCGCGCGCCACGCACGCCACCAGCCCGTTCGGGTTCCTCGTCATTGACGACCCCGTGCAGTCCATGGACCCCGAGAAGGTAGAGGGGTTGGCCCGGGTCCTCGACGCGTGTGCGCGGGACCGGCAGGCCGTCGTGTTCACCCACGACACCCGGCTCCAGCAGGCCATCGCACACCTCGGTATCAAGGCGACGGTTCTGCGCGTCAGCAGTCAGACAGACTCGGTGGTCCGGGTGGAGACTTTCACCGACCCGGTGAAGCAGGCCCTGGCGGAGGCCCGGGACATCTCCTGCGACCCCAACCTGCCGCAGGACGTGGCCGATCACGTACTGCCCGCCATGTGCCGGGTGGCCGTGGAGGCCGCCTGCCTGGAGACCGCACGGCGCAGGCTCCGTGACGAGCAGGGGCTCGGTCTGGGGGACATCGAGAAGCGCGTCGCGTCCCTGCTGCGCCTGCCCGGTGTGCCGCGCGACGTGCGGCGCAGGCTGCTGCACCAGCGGGTCCGGCTCGCCGGCATCACCCCGGTTGTACGGGGGCAGCGGCTGCCGGACTGGCGGCCGACCCGGCTCAACGCCCGGTACCACCGCGCCTTGCACCTCGCCCGTGCCGTCCTCGACGGTTCGTCTCCCGAGCACGCTCCCGGCGAGCTGCGCATCGAGGGGTTCTTGTTCGACATGAACAAGCTCTTCGAGGACTTCGTGACCGTGGCGTTGCGCGAGGCCCTGCACGGTTCGGGCCACACCGCCCGTCTCCAGGACGGCCACCACCTCGACGAGGCCGCCGCCATCCGGATGCGGCCGGACTTCGTGCTGTACGGCCCTGACGGCACCCCCTGTGCCGTCGCGGACGCGAAGTACAAGGCGGAGCGACGGGGTGGTTTCCCGGACGCCGACCTGTACCAGATGCTGGCGTACTGCACCGCCCTAGGCCTGCGCGAAGGGCATCTCATCTACGCGAAGGGCAACGCGTCGCACACCGCCCATCGGGTGCGCCATGCGGGCATCCTGATCCACCAGCACGCCCTCGACCTGGACCAGGAACCGGCGGGGGTCCTCGTCGAGGTCGAGGAAGTCGCGCGGCGGATGAGGATTGACTGACGCGGCCTCGAAGCGATCTCCTGCTGCGACTACTACAGCTTCCACTCGCCGGTCTGGTCGGCGAACCCGGAGTTCATGGTGAACTGCACGGTGTCGACCTTGGACGCCTTGGGAACTTCGAAGACGACCCAGCCGAGGCCCTTGGCACCGGGCTTGAGCTTCAGGCTGGAGGACATGGACGGCCCCGCCGTGATGTCCGCGAAGGTGGAGTCGAACTGCTGCCCCTTGCTGTCGGCGACCTGGGCACCGTTGGACGGGCTGTCGCTGTAGACCCCCTTACCGGTGTTGACGAGCTGGAACTGCACGCCGACGAACCGCTTGCCGGAGCCGGGCTCGGTGAACTCGTCAGCCGGCTTGCCCGGGTCGGCGACCTTGACGACGGTGACGTCGAGTCGGCTGCCGTCCTCGAAGCCCTTCAGGGTGAGGGTGTCGCCGACCCTGGCGACCTCAGGGGCGGCGGACTTCTCCTTCTTGGCGTCCTTGCCGTTGTCAGCCTTGGCGGCGGCGTGCTCCTTCGGCTTGTCGACGACAGTGCTGCCGGAGCCGCAGGCCGTGACGGTGAGGGCGCCGATGGCGGCGACGACTACGGCGGCGATTCTGGTACGGGCGTGCATGGTCCCCCCAAGGACTGCTGTGTTGGTCACTACGTACCCCCGCAGGCTGTCCGAGCCGGGGGGCTCACGGAGGACCGTACGAGCCATCCGTTGATGATGTCAACAGGTCGCCAGTTCGAAAGTTCCGTTGACACGGGGGTAGTCATACCGCTGGTGAACACCTCATGCGTATGATCGGCTCCGGATCGTCCGTCCTGGGTGGGGAGTGCGCGTCGTGCCGCAGCTTGCGTTTGCCAACAGCTTCTGGGAGAGCTACGACGTGCTCGAGAAGCCCGTGAAGGCCGGCGTGCGCAAGGCGATGCAGAAGTTCCAGCAGCTCACCGTGCCTGAGCTGCACCAGGACAAGGGGCTGCACCTCGAGTCCGTCGAGAAGGCCGCCGACCGGCGTATGAGGACCATCCGCATCAACGACTTCTGGAGGGGGTCGTCCTTGCCCCGGACGACGGCAGTGATGTGTTCCTGCTGGTCAACGTCGTACCGCACGACGACGCCTACACCTGGGCAGCCAAGCGGCTGTACACGACGAACTCCGCCACGAGGGCCCTGGAGGTCCGCAACGTCCAGGCGATCGAGCAGTTGACGCCTCAGCTGGAGAAGGCGGCGGCCGCAGCCGACTCGCTGCTGTTCGCCAAGTACTCGGACACTGTGCTGCGTGAGCTCGGTGTCGACGAGCAGGTGCTTCGGGCGGTGCGCACGATTATCGACAGGCCGCAACTGGAGGCGTTCGGCACACTCCTGCCGGAGGACCAGTTCGAGGTGCTGCAGTACCTTGCCGAAGGGTTTTCACCGGAAGACGTGTACCGGGACGTGGTCGCCGTGCGCCGCCCCGTGGACGCGGGCCCTGATCCGGACGAGAGCCTCGCCGTGGCCATCGCCAACACCACCAGCCGCATCACGCTCGTCAGCGGCCCGGAGGAACTCACCGACATCTTGGAGAAGCCCTTCGCGGCCTGGCGGGTCTTCCTGCATCCCTCGCAGCGCCGGGTCGCCTACAGAGTGTCGTTCGGCGGGCCGGTCCAGGTCACCGGCGGACCCGGTACCGGCAAGACGGTCGCGGCGTTGCACCGCGTCAAGCATCTGCTGACCCGCTCCTCCGGCACGCGGATCCTGCTCACCACGTACACCAACGCGCTGGCCGCCTCGCTGCGCGAGAACCTCGCCCTCCTCCTGGACGGTGACGAATCGCTGCTCGAGCGCGTCGAGGTGACGACGGTCAACGCCTACGCTCACGGCGTGGTCACCCGCCTCGACGGCAAGGCCCCCTCCCCCGTCGGCGACCGGAACGAGCGGCAGCTGTGGCAGAGGGTGGTCAAGAAGCTGGGACTGCCATGGACGGAGCAGTTCCTGGCTCAGGAGTACCGGCATGTGATCCTGGCCCAGGACCTGCGCAGCCTCGACGCCTACCGCACGGCCTCCCGTCGGGGCCGCGGCAGCGCGCTGTCGCAGTCGAAGCGCGACCAACTATGGCCTGCGGTGGAACTGTTCGGCAGATGCTGCGTGACCAGAAGGTCACGACCTACCTCAAGGTGTGTGCTCGGGCCGCCGACCTCCTGGCCACCTCGGCACCTACGCACGACCACGTCGTGGTCGACGAGGCGCAGGACCTGCACCCCGTGCAGTGGCGCGTGCTGCGTGCCGCGGTGGCGCTCGGCAACGACGACCTGTTCATCACGGGTGATCCGCACCAGCGGATCTACGACTCCCGCGTCTCCCTGGGGTCGCTGGGCATCTCCGTCACCGGCCGCACCCATCGGCTACGCATCAACTACCGCAGTACGGAGGAGATACTCGGCTGGTCCACGGGCATCGTCAGCCCGGTGGCGGTCGATGACCTGGGCGGCGATGGGGCCGACACCCTGGCCGGCTACCGTTCCCTGCTGCACGGCCGCAGGCCGCAGGCGGACGGGTACGGGTCCGAGCACGCTGAAGTGACCGCGCTCGTGGAGCGAGTGGAGGCGTGGATCGCGCAGGGCATACGTCCCTCCGAGATCGGCGTATGCGCCCGCTTCAACGTGCTGCTCGACAAGGCCTACGACAAGCTGGCCGCGGCCGGCGTGCCGGTGATCCGGGTCAAGGACAATCCGGGGCCGGGCGTGGACGGCGTGCGGCTGGCCACCATGCACGCGATGAAAGGGTTGGAGTTCCGCTGCGTGGCCGTCCTGGGGGTGACGGCCAGTGCCTTGCCGTTCGCGCGCGAGGTGACGCCTGCCGACGTGGACGCGCTGCAGCACGACTCCGATCTGCTGCGGGAGCGGTGCCTGCTGTTCGTGGCCTGCACCCGTGCACGGGAGGCCCTGGCGGTGACGTGGAGCGGGGCTGTGAGCCCGTTCGTACCGATGCGCTGAGGGCTGCTCAGCTCCCTGGTTCCAGACCGCCGTTGGCAAGGCCGTCGCGGGCCAGCGCGGCCGCGTCACGACTCAGTTCGGCGACTCTTCTCGCCCGTTCCTCGAACTCCTGCAGAGCACGGAACGCCGCCCCATAGCGGCGCTGCTCGGTGATGTCCATCTGGGGAACGCGGGCGCCCTTGCCGTCGAGGCGGAACGTTCCGCTGGCGCTGGTGGACCGACGTGTGTTGGCCGTGCTGCGCAGGAACCCCTGCAGGAAGTCGGTGTCGAGCTGATCGCTGATCGACACCGGCTCAGTCTCGCCGTACTCCACTAGACCGGCTCGGGCCAGGTCGGCGACGCTGACGGAGGGGCCGTCGGGTGCGCTCAGGCGTCCGCCTGTGTCCAGAGCCGGAAGAAGTTCGGCGAGTACGCGGACCTGTTCCGCCAGCTCACGCCGGAGCTGCTGGTATTCGGCCATGTAGTCGCGATGGGACTCCCGCACATAGCGCCCTGGAGTGAGATCCACGACGTCGTCGAGCAGTTCGATGAGAGAGACGTCGACCGTCTGGTCCGACTGTGCGTCCAAGGGGCCGTCCGGATCGTTCCCGGTCAGGTCCACCATACGGACACTGGTGGCCGCTTCACCGAGGGAGCGCGGGCGGCGCAGCTGCCAGATGTGCACCGGGAGAGCGTGCGAGACGGCCGAACCGGGCGCCAGGGCAGTGACCTGGACGAGGATGCCGCGGCGTACGAGTTCGGCACGGATACGGCGTCCGGCCTTGCGGTAGGCGACCGACGCAGGCATGACCATGACGACCCGGCCGCCCGGGACGGTGTGAGCGTACGCGTGCTGCAACCAGGCCAGTTCGCCTTCCGCCCGGGACGGGGTGCCGAGTTCCCACCGTGGGTCGAGAAGGAGCTCTTCACGCCCCCAGTCGGTGTCTCCGACCGGAGGATCGCAGACGATCAGATCGGCTTTGAGGTCACCCCACCGGTCGTCGCGGAGAGAGTCCCCCGTGGCGATGTCGGCACCCGCGTGTCCGGTGAGGTCGGCGCGCAATTGCGCGAAGCGGGCACTGCGGTCATCCGCCTCCTGTCCGATCCGCCGCGGTCCCTGTTCGGGCCCGACGGAGAGCAGCAGGGTTCCGATGCCACAGGCCGGATCAAGAATGGTCGCGTCGTCCGCCACTTCGCCGGCCAAGTGCCGGACGGCGCGGACGATGCGTGGAGAGGTGACCTGGTCCGATCCAGCCCGGCGCACGGAGTCGGTGAAGCGCTCAGCGAGGGCGTCCACCACCTCACTGGGCGAGCCGCTGTCGGCCAGGCGTCGGGCCAGAGTGACGGCATCCTTCGGGAGTACTTCCGGTCTCTTCGTCCGGGTGCCGGCGAGTATCGTGGCGACATCGGCGAGCGCGGCAACCATGTCGTCGCCGTATGCTCCGCGCAGCGCCTGCCAGAGTTGCACGTCCTCCGAGAGGTCCTGGCCCTTGCGCTGCTTGTCCAGCCAGGTCTTGACCTCACCAAGATCGAAGAGCGGACTGTTGGCGCTTCCGCCCGTCGACGCAGGAAAGTCGTCGTATCGCCGACGCCAGTTGGAGACCGCTGCCCGGGTGACACCTGCAAGCCGCGCGATCTCGGAGCCCGTAACGAGAGGACCGGCTGGTGGGGCGGCGTTGTCCGTCATGCAGTCACCGTACACGGCGTCCGTTTTCCCATCAACGGAAAATTGGTTGACGCGGTACACATACGACAAAGATGTCCTCACGTGTACTTCAACCCGTCCCTGGCGGGGCTGTCGTACGCGACCGTATTCGCCTCACGGCTTGCTCAAGAGGGTCTCTCTCAGTTGGTCCGCGTTCATCGCCACCAGATGTGGCACGCGGTCGTTCCACTGTGCGGCCAGGTTGTCCAGGGTCTGTACGACGGATCGGCGTATCCGGCGCGCGGCAACGGTGAGGACGACCGCGGCGACCGGTCGCAGGAGTCGGCGGCCGCGTAGGAAGATGGTGACGTGGATCTCCCATCTGCCGTCGTCCGGGGACGGCCGGGGAACCGCTCGCACGTCCGCCCGGATCCAGGGGTGGTCGAGCCGGGCCGAGGCGGGGGCTGAGGGTGGGGTGCGGTCGGTGTCTGCGGCGGGCCACCAGTCGTCCAGCCGTACCCGGGCGCGGCCCGCCATGCCGAACAGCGTGCGTGCAGTCGCGCCGCCTCCCGCCCGGCCGCTGATCTCGACCAGGTTCGGGCGGTCGGGGCTCTTCAGTGCCGCGTCCAGTTCGACGTTCATTTCGGCCGAGACCAGGGCGAGTTCGAGGCGGACAGCGCGGCGGTGATCCCACTCCCTGACGGTGATCTGTACGGTCTCGCTCGCCTCGGCATCCATGCTGGTCCCGGGCCCGTCCGCGTTCGCGTTCGCATCCGCTTTCGCGTTCCCGTCCCCGTCCCCGTCGTCGTCCCCGTCGTCCTCGACCTCGACGTCGACCTCCGTAAGGTAGACCGAGCCGGGTCGCAGGTGCCGCCCTTGGATCAGTCGGATGTCCGGAATCACCTGTCCATCGGGCAGTACGAGCCCTTGCTCATCCGCCTGGCTCTCTTCCAGCAGGGTGCGGATCACGGCCAGGGCGTCCACGAGCCATGCGTACGGGACCGGCTCGACGACCACCTTGTGTCTGACGGAAACCATGCTGACAGTCTGGCCAGTTGGGCGCCGGTCTTCCATGGCGCGGCACGGCAGAACGGCGTCGGGCTGCTTGCCAGGAACCGGCAACCAGCCCGAGCGAGCGACCGTGTCAGCCGTCGACGCGCAGGGCGCCCAGCAGCATCGGCAGGGACGCGTGCAGTTCGCGTTGCCAGTAGGCCCAGCCGTGGGTTCCCGGTCCGTAGAAGTTGGTGGTGACGTGCTTGGCGCCGACGCGTTCGAGTTCGGCGGCCAGGACGTGGTTCTGGCGGTTGAAGTCGGCCTCGAGCGCGCTCGTGCTGCCCGGGGAGTCCAGCGGGCCGGTGGTGCCGTCACCGCACGACAGGTACACGGGGACCGACTTGAGCCGTTTGGCCAGGTAGTACGGGTCGTGCGCCTCCCAGATGCCGCGCTGGGCGGCCGGGTCGCCCCAGACCCGCAGCGGGTCGCCGCCCTGGCCGGCGAAGAAGCCCATGATGCGGCTCACCGACTCCTCGTTCAGCAGCGGGTGCGCCGAACCGGAGTACGCCGCGGTCGCCTTGAACATTCCGGGGTGCCGGGCGGCGTACAGCAGGGCGCCCTGGCCTCCCATCGACAGGCCGGCCACGACACGGTTGCCGCCGGCGGCCCAGTCGCGTTCCAGGAGCTGCCGCAGCTCCACGGTGTGGAAGGTCTCCCATGCGGGGTCGCCGCCCTGGCCATGGTTCCACCAGTCGCTGTACCAGCCGTTCCAGCCGGCCTCCGGCATCACCACGAGCACGTTGCGCAGGCTGTCGATCCGTGCGACGTCCGTGAGGGCGGTCCACGAGGTGTAGTCCCCGCAGCAACCGTGCAGCAGCCAGAGCGTCGGCCAGTGCTGCCGTCGGTCGCCCGGGTTCCAGCCGTCGGGAGTGAGGAGCCGGACCTTGACCGTCCGGCCGCCCAAGGCCGCCGAACGCACGGACAGGTCGACCTGACGGTCCGCGACCCGGGTGGCCGCGACGACCTCGGCGCCTCGCGACTTCGCGGAGGCGGGAACAGTGGCGTCAGCCGCTCCTGCGGCTGTGGGTGAGGCGGCGTGCGCCAAGGCGATCGGCGCGGTCGGCGTGAGTGTGAGAAGCAGTGCGGAGAGGACGAGCAGGACTCGGGTTCGAAGGGTCATCGCGGCTCCCTGTGGTTGGTCGCGGCTCGAGCGTTCTTCGACCGGGCGGGGTCAACTCCTCTGGGGCGCACATGTCGCAGCAGCCTGATGCTGCCAGCCGCGCGGGCGACGCGAAAGCCCTGCCGTTCCTTGCGGATGGCAGGGCTCTCGCGTACCTGGCCTCAGTCAGCTGCCGGTCTCCTTTGGAGGGAGGCGGCGCCGGCCGCGGCGGTCGGTCACGCCGGGATCGGCTGCCCCTGGAACATCCGGGGTCCGGCCGAGCCGAAGTCCCGGACGGATCCGGGCAGGTCACGCGGGCCGGCCGGCAGCGGGTCGTGGCGGACGTGTTCGGCGGGCAGCCCGGCGCGGGTGAGCGCGGCCGTCACCGTCTGCACCATCGACGGCGGCCCGGCGAGCAGCGCGCGGCCGCCCGCCGCGGGGCGGCTCCGGGTCACCGCGCGGGCCAGACGGTCGTACACGCCCTCCCCCGGGGTCCCGCCCGTCACCGGAACCACGGTCAGCCACGGCCGGCTCCGTTCGACCTCGGTCAGGTATTCGGTGTCGTACAGGTCGGACAGTGCGTCGGCGCCCAGGAAGAGCCGTACCCGGCCCGGCCGGTGTTCGGACGCCGGGCGCGGGCGGCCTTCCAGTTCCCGCAGCAGGGCCTTCATCGGGGCCCAGCCGGTGTCCCAGGCCACCAGCCGGAGTTCGCCCGTCTGCTCCTCGCCGAGGGCCAGGTTTCCCTTGGGGGGACCGAGCCGTATCCGGTCCCCGACCGTGGTCCGGCGCACCAGGGCCTCGCTCACGCCACCGGGGCCGGTGCACCGGACATGGAACTCCAGCTCCCCGTCCCGGCCGGGCTCGCCCGCCAGGTAGTAGGGGCGCCAGGTGTGCGGCAGCCGGGCGGACTCCAGTGCGGTGTACTGCCCGGCCCGGTACCGGAAGGTCTCGTGCGGCCGTACCCGGAGCACCGCGAGGTCCGGGCCGCACAGCCGATGCGCCGTCACCGTGGCCTGCCAGCACGGCGGCTCGTGGAGCGCCGCCTCCGCGCCCCGCACCATGGCCGTGACCCCGAAGCGCACCATCCGCACCCACGCCTGCTCGAGTTCCGCGGTCCAGTGTTCGCCGGCACGGACGCGCAGCGCCTCGCACAGCGCGGTCTCGAACGCCGCGTACTGCGCCGGACGCACGCCGAGCTTGCGGTGGTCGCGGCCCAGCTGGGTGAACGTCGCGGTGATCTGGTCGGGTCTGTCCAGGTGTTCGAGCAGGAACCAGAACGCCTTTGCCAGGTGGGCCTGCTGGAACGCCATCTCGGCGGGGAAGAGCGACCGCAGGGAGGGGTGCCGGGCGAACAGCGCCTGGTAGAGGTGGGCGATCAGCTCCTCGAAGGGGGCCACCAGGTCCAGGTCGCGCATGATGGTCTGCTGATCGGCGGACCCGTCGTACGGCTGCCCGGCCGGGCCGCGAAGGCCGCCGGCACTGCCGCCGTCCGCGCCCGGGAAGCCTCCGGAGGAGAGCATCTGCCGGCGCAGTCGCATCGCGTCGTGCCGGGCGAGGAGTGCGTGGTACGTCCCGTCTTCCGCGCTCATGATCAGCAACCCCTCCGCGTCTCGCGCCCGACGGCGGTCAGCCACGTAGCGTCCGGTCCAGCCGCGCCCGGGGCGACGGCCGGGACCGGAGCGCACCGGACCCCCGGGCGGTCCGGTGCGCTACCCGGGAGCTGGCGGATGAGTCGAAGCATGGGTGGGCTCCTGAAGAGACGTGTGAGGAACGGTGGGGGGACACGACGGGAACAAGGGACGATCCGTCCGCTGAAACCGCAGGTCAGTATGGCATTAGGGATAAATGCCCCAACGTCCCCGGGTGCGAGGGCCGTTGGGCCCTGGACAGGGCCGGCGCCGCGCTCTCCGGACTCAGGTCTCCCTCTGCGGCACGTAGTCGGCCTCCTCCAGGCCGAAGCTCCAGGCGACCCCCTGCCGGGCGGTCCGGGTGCTCGGCGGCACCCGAAGCCAGTACGTACGGCGGGTTCCGTCGGGCTCCGGGGTGGAGTTGACCACCTCGACCATCACCAGCGGCTCGTCTCCCTCCAGTTCGATGCGCCACAGCACACCCGCCTGGTCGCGTTGCACCGGCTCGGCGCCGGAATCCTCCAGGTAGCGCTCGTAGCCGTAGTGCTCCAGCATCACGCGGCGCAGCTCGGCGTTCTCCTCCTCGCGTATGCGACGCGGGGTCAGCTCGGCCAGTCCGGCGAGGAATTCGGCGGGGACCGGCATTCCGCGCCAGGCGTGCAACGCGAACCCGTCGGGGAAGGCGAGCGCCGGTCCGTCCCCGCGGTCGAGCCGGCCTGCCTCGTCCCGGTGCAGCTCGACGGGGCGTTCGCAGACGACCGCGGTCTTCTCGTACGGCCACCACCAGCCCGCGGCGCGGGCGACCGCGGCGATCCCGTCGAGCGCCTCCCCGCCGTCCTGGCCGTCGAAGGCCGCCAGCCAGGCCGCGTCGTGCTGACCGAGGACCGCGTCGAGCAGGACGAGCCGGACGGCCTGCTCGTCCCCCGCCGCAGCGGTCGATGCCTCGACCACGCCGGTGCGTATGCGCTCGGTCAACGCGACCGTCCCGTCCCACAGTTGGGCGCCCGTCAGGGCCCAGTGCGCGGCCCAGCCGGCCGGTCCGAGCCGGTCGAGGACACGCTCGCGCGCGGCTGCCCAGGGCCGGGTACGCACCGCGTCGCGGACACTGCGGCCGGCCGTGCCCTCCGCCGTGAGCCGCGCGGCCACGGCCACGCCCTCGCTGGGCGAGCCCGCCCAGACGATGTGCTCCGGCTCCGGCAGACCCGCCAGCCGGTAGGCCAGGCGCACGCCCTCCTCGGCCGCCGGGCGGTCGGCGGGGCCGGTCGCCGCCGTCACCTCGCGCCACATGGCCGTCGTGTCCGCCTGCGCGGTCTCGTGCGGGGTCTCGTCCGAGGTCTCATGCGGGGTCTCGTGCGCGGTTTTCATCGGGGTCGTCATCGTTCCGCTCTTCGCTGTCTCAGTCCGGCTGTCCCAGTGCGCCGTTGCCATCCGGCTGTCTTGAAGTCCGCTGTCTCAGTCCGCCACGACGCGCACCGCGCCGGGCGCGTACTCACGCTGCCGCACCACGCGGTACCAGCCCTTGGGGAGCGGTATCGCCGCGTGTTCCTCGTGCACCACCCGCCCGCCGTCCGGGAGATGGAGGTACGACGCTCCGAACGGCCCCGCCTCGCGGACCAGTGTCCCGGGTCCGATCACCGCGTGAGCGTGTCCCGTGACCTCGCCGAGAGCCAGTACGAGCCTCCCCCGGGCGTCCCTCGGCTGGTGCGGCAGCCGGTCCGTGCCCGGCGGCACGGCCGCCTCCGCCACGGGCACGATCAGGACATCCCCCTGCCGGTACATACGTGTCTCCCATCCCCGTCGGCACCTCACCGACCGATGTCCACGACGCTACGCGGGGGGTCTGACAACGCCCCGGACCATCCACCGCACCCCGGACGCACCCAGCCCGTCACGTCGATGTCAGAGCCGCTTGGTACAACTTTTCGCGAGCAACGCAATGCGTGAGAGCACCAGGAGGCCAGCGGCATGTCCCACGTCGAGCATCTGAAGGAACTGCACGGCCTCCCGGCCTTCGACTTCGCCCGGTTCGCGGGGAAGCGGGAGCTTCCGGAGGCGGACGCCGCGGCCTGGTGGCTGGCCATCGAGCCCTACGGGGACTCCCCGCAGGACTTCGGCGACCTGTGGGACCGTTTCCTGGACTCCGTCGACCCCGCCGGTGTGCGCGCCATCATCGTGGGTCAGTGGGGTGAGCCGTACGACAACGACTCCAGCGGCATCGTGCGGCGTCTCGTGGACGCCCGTGACCGGCTGGCCGCGCTCCGGGCCGTGTTCATCGGGGACCTGGAGATGGAGGAGGCGGAGATCTCCTGGATCGAGCAGTCCGATGTCACTCCGGTCCTCGAGGCGTATCCGCTGCTGGAGGAGTTGGGGATCCGCGGCGGGTCCGGGCTGCGCTTCCCGGCGGTCCGGCACGAGCACCTGCGCAGGCTCCGCTTCGAGGCCGGCGGCCTGCCCGGCGAGGTCGTACGCGGTGTCGCCGCCAGCGAGCTTCCCGCGCTGGAGCACCTCGACATGTGGCTCGGCGTGGAGGAGTACGGCGGTGACGCGGGGGTCGCCGACCTCGCCCCGATCCTGGCCGGGGGGCGCTTTCCGGCGCTGCGCCATCTCGGCCTGCGCAACAGCGAGATCCAGGACGAGGTCGCCGCCGCCGTCGCCGGGGCCCCCGTCGTCGCCCAGCTCACGTCGCTCGACCTGTCGCTCGGCGTGCTCACCGACGAGGGCGCGACGGCGCTGCTCGGCGGTCAGCCGCTCACCCACCTGACCCGGCTCGACCTCCACCACAACTTCCTCAGCGAGCCGGTGGTCGAGCGGATCCGTACGGCGCTGGAGCCGTCCGGCGTCGAGATCGACCTGTCGGAGCGCGGCGAGGTGTGGGAGGACGACGGCGTCGTCCACCGTTTCACCGCGGTCGCGGAATGAGGCCGTCATGACCATCGTCGATCACTTCGAGACCTTCCACGGGCTTCCGGTCTTCACCCTGCCGGAGCTGCCGGAGCCCGGCGAGGAGACGCTTCCGGCCGCGGGCGACGTGGCCTGGCGGCTGGACTGCTACGCGGCCGGGGAGATTCCGTTCACGGAGCTGTGGCGGAGGTTCACGGACAGGGTGCCGAGCGCGCAGGTGCGGGCTCTCGTCATCGGGCCCTGGTGGGACGACGAGTACACCGAGCTGCGTCCGGCGCTGGAGCTGATCGTGGCCGACGCCGAGCGGTTTCCGGCGCTGCGCGCCCTGTTCCTCGCCGATGTCACCGGCGAGGAGTGCGAGATCTCCTGGCTTCAGCTCACCGATGTCACCCCCGTCCTGGAACGCTTCCCGCTGCTCGAGGAGTTGGGTGTCCGCGGCGGCGACTCGCACCGGGTCGGCGAGGAACCCCTGTCGCTGCGCCCGGTGCGGCATGACGCGCTGCGCGCGCTGCGCTTCGAGTCGGGCGGCCTGCCCGGTCAGGTGGTGCGCTCGGTCGGCGCCTGCGAACTGCCCGCGCTGGAGCGTCTGGAACTGTGGCTCGGCGTGTCCCACTACGGCGGCGACACGACGGTGGCCGACCTCGCGCCGCTCCTCGTCCAGGGGCGCCTCCCGGCGCTGCGGCATCTCGGTGTGCAGAACAGCGAGGTGCAGGACGAGATCGCGGCGGCCCTCGCCGCGGCGCCGGTCGTGCCGCAACTGGAGTCGCTGAGCCTGTCCATGGGCACGCTCACCGACACCGGTGCCGAAGCACTGCTCCTCGGCCAGCCTCTGCACCATCTCAAACGGCTGGACCTGCACCACCACTTCCTGAGCGAGTCCATGGCCGACCGGATCCGTGCCGCCTTCGACTCCACCGGAACCGAGGTGGACCTGTCGGATCACCGGACTCCGGACAGCTGGGGGGACCAGGAGTGGCGGTATGTCGCGGTCTCCGAGTAGCGCGGCGCCCGACTCCGGCCTTCGGTTCGCCGTCGTCGGCAATCCCGAGAACCGGCGGACGACGATGTTCGCCGACGCGGTTCACGCGGCCGGTCACCCGGCACCCCGGGTACTCGCCTGGCGGGACGTGCTGCGCGGACAGTACGCCTTCACGCCGGGCGAGTCGGTGCGGATCGACTCCCCCGGCGAGAACGCGGAGGTCGACCGGTTGCTGCGGGACACCGACGACCCCACCCGGGTCGAGGGAACGGCTCTGTGGCACCGCCGTTTCACCGCCGCGGTCCGAGAGGTGACCGCCGCGGCGCGGCGTGCGGGCGCGGCGACGACCGCCGACCCGGAGGACGTCGCGGTCATGTTCGACAAGCGGCGCTGCCACGCCCGGCTCGCCGCCGCGGGCGTCCCGGTCCCGCCGGCCCTGACGGGTCCGGTCGGCGGCTGGTCCGGGCGGGACGGGCTCCGGGAGCAGCTGAAGGGGGCTCGTATCTCACGGGCGTTCGTGAAGCCGGCGCACGGGTCGTCGGCCTCCGGTGTCGTGGCGCTGACGGTGGCGGGACCGGGCCGGGTCAAGGCGACGACCTCCGTGGAGACCACTGCCGACGGCCGCCTCCACAACTCCCTCCGGGTGCGCCACTACACCTCGGAGACCGAGGTCGCCGCCCTCGTCGACGCCCTGATCCCGGACGGGATCCACGTCGAGCGGTGGCTGCCGAAGGCCTCGCAGGGCGGCCGGGCCGCAGACCTGCGGGTGGTCGTGGTGGCAGGACGCGCCACACATGCCGTGGTGCGTACCAGCCGGCACCCCATGACGAATCTGCACCTCGGTGGCGCCCGCGGCGATCTGGCCGCGGCACGCGCGGCGATCCGGGCCGCGGGAGGCCGCTTCACCGACGTGCTGGACGTGGCCGAACGGGCGGCCGCGTGCTTCCCGGGCACCCTGTGCGTCGGCGTGGACATCCTGCCGGCGACGGGGTGGCGCCGCTTCACGGTCGGCGAGGTGAACGCATTCGGGGACCTGCTGCCCCGCCTCACCGGCCTGCGCGGCAGCGGCGCCGAGGGCCTCGACACCTATGCCGCACAGGTCGCCGCAGCACCAACGTTCGTGCAGGCCGCCGCACCGACCACACCACCAGCCGCCCTGCACGACACCGCGCGGACCGCCGCACCGGCCGCCCTGCAGAACACCGCACGGAGCCCGACACCGGTCACCGCACCAGCCGCCCTACAGAACACCGCACGGACCCTGACACCGGGCACCGCACCAGCCGCCCTACAGAACACCGCACGGACCCCGGCACCAGCCCCCGCCGCAGCCCCCGCAGCCGCCGCACCAGCCGCCGTGCAGAACGCCGCACGAACCGCCGCCCCGGCCGCCGTCCCGGCCGCCGTCCGGCGAGCAGATCGCAAGGAGCACCACCTTGACACCACCTCTTGACATGAGCGGCATCGTGGGAAGCCACGACATCCTGTTCGTCACGCTCGACACGCTCCGCTACGACGTGGCGCAGGAGCTGGCGGTGGCCGGACGCATCCCGAACCTGGCCCGGCATCTGCCCGGCGGCACCTGGGAGCACCGACACGCCCCCGGCAGTTTCACCTACGCCTCCCACCAGGCGATGTTCGCGGGCTTCTTGCCGACACCGGCCGCACCGGGCCCGCATCCGCGGCTCTTCGCCGCCCGTTTCGCGGGCAGTGAGACCACCGCGGACGGCACCTTCGTCTACGACACCCCCGACCTGGTCTCGGGTCTGGCCGCCGTGGGCTACCGCACCGTGTGCATAGGCGGCGTGGGCTTCTTCAACAAGCAGGGACCACTGGGCTCCGTCCTGCCGGGGATGTTCCAGGAGAGCCACTGGGAGCCCGAGTTCGGCGTGACCTCCCCCACGTCCTTCGAGGCCCAGGTGACCCGCGCGGAGCAGGTCGTCGCCGGGCTCCCCCAGGACCAGCGCCTGTTCCTGTTCCTCAACGTGTCGGCGCTGCACCAGCCCAACTGGTTCCACCTCCCCGGGGCCACGCGCGAGGCGGGCGACACACGGGCCACCCACGCCGCGGCGCTGGAGTACGTGGACCGGGACATGGGACGGCTCCTGGCCGCCGTCGCCGGCCGCCGTCCGTGCTTCGCCGTCGTCTGCTCCGACCACGGCACGGCGTACGGCGAGGACGGCTACAGCGGCCACCGCATCGGCCACGACGTCGTCTGGACCGTTCCCTACGCCCACTTCTTCGTCGACGGGGCCCGATGACCATGGCCATCACCAGCACCGAGGCGGCGGCCGCGCCCAGCACGGTCCGCCCGTACCAGCAGTACGTCTACGCGTATCCGCACAAGACCGCCTACCGTCCGCTCTCCCGGGAGCGGGCGTCCCTGCGCGCGCTGTGGGCGGACGAGCCGAAGGACGCCCTCTCCCTCTATTTCCACATCCCGTTCTGCGAAGTCCGCTGCGGCTTCTGCAACCTCTTCACCCGGATCGGGGCGCCGGGCGGTCTGACCACCGCCTACCTGGACGCGATGGAACGTCAGGCGGTCGCGGTGCGCGAGGCGCTGGGCGAGGGGGCGCGGTACGCCAACGCGGCCTTCGGCGGCGGCACTCCGACGTTCCTGGAGGCGGCCGAGCTGGAGCGGCTGTGCGATCTGGCCGAGCGCGGCCTGGGCGCCGACCTCGCCGCGATCCCGCTGTCGGTGGAGGCCTCCCCCGCCACGGCGACCGCCGACCGGCTGTCCGTGCTGGCCGCCCGCGGCACCACGCGGCTGAGCCTGGGCGTGCAGAGCTTCGTCGACTCCGAGGCACGCACGGCCGTACGCCCGCAGCGCCGGGCGGACGTCGAAGCGGCCCTCGCCCGGATCCGCGACACCGGCATACCCGTCCTCAACATCGACCTGATCTACGGCATCGACGGCCAGACCGAGCAGTCCTGGACCCGTTCCCTGGACGCCGCCCTCGCCTGGCAGCCGGAGGAGCTGTACCTCTACCCCCTCTACGTGCGCCCGCTCACCGGTCTCGGCCGGCACCGTGGGTCGGCGCCCGGCGGCGACGGCGACGCCGACTGGGACGAGCAGCGGCTGCGGCTGTACCGCCACGGCCGCGACCACCTGCTCGCGCGGGGCTACGAGCAGGTGTCGATGCGCATGTTCCGCCGTGCGGGCGCCCCCGCCACGGGAGGAGAGGACCACGCGTGCCAGACCGACGGCATGGTCGGCCTCGGCTGCGGTTCCCGTTCGTACACGTCCACCCTGCACTACTCCTTCGACTACGCGGTGGACATGCACCGCATCCGCGGGATCATCGACGACTACACGGCACGCCCGGCCGACGACTTCCGGCACGCGGACTTCGGCTGGGAGATGAACGCGGACGAGTCCCGGCGCCGCCATCTGCTCCAGTCACTGCTCCAGGCCGAGGGCATGCCCGTCGCGGACTACCGGACCCGTTTCGGCACCGCGCCCGGCGACGACTTCGCCGCCGAGCTGGACCGGTTCCGCGAGCGGGGCTGGCTGGACGACCGCGCGGGCGCGGAGTTGCTGCGGCTGTCCCCCGAGGGCCTGGCCCACTCCGACGCGCTGGGGCCCGAGTTGTTCTCCGCCGCGGTGCGTGAGCGCATGGCCGCGTACGAGCCGAAGTGAGGGAGCGCGCATGGACCTGACGATCCTCTACCGCGGCCCGCTGGCGTCGTGCGACTACGACTGCCCGTACTGCCCGTTCGCCAAGCGCCGGGACAGCCGCGCCCAACTCACCGCGGACCGCGCGGCGCTGGAGCGTTTCGCCGCCTGGGCGGCCGCGCAGCGCGACGACCGGCTCTCCCTGCTGTTCACGCCGTGGGGCGAGGGACTGGTGCGCTCGTGGTACCGGCGTACGCTCGCGGAGCTGAGCGGGCTGTCGCACATCCGCCGGGTGGCGATCCAGACCAACCTCAGCTGCCGTACGGACTGGCTGGACACGGCCGACCTGGACACCCTCGCCCTGTGGTGCACCTTCCACCCCGGGCAGACGCCGTACGACCGCTTCCTCGCCAAGTGCCACGACCTGGCCGCGCGCGGTGTCCGCCACAGCGTCGGCGTCGTCGGCCTCCCCGAGCACCTGGAGCAGGCGCGTCGGCTGCGCGCCGACCTCCCCGACCACGTGTACCTGTGGGTCAACGCCGCCGAGGGCCACACCTACACCGACGCCGAGGCCGACCGGTGGACGGCCCTGGACCCGCTCTTCCCGTACAGCCGCCACCCGCACCGCAGCGCGGGCCTGCCCTGCCGTACGGGAGAGTCGGTCATATCGGTGGACGGCGAGGGCACGGTACGCCGCTGCCACTTCGTCCGCTCGAAGCTGGGCAACCTGTACGACGGCTCCTACCGGCGGGCCCTGCGCCCCCGCCCGTGCCCGCTGGCCGTGTGCGACTGCCACATCGGCTACGTCCACCTGGAGACGCTGCCGCTGTACGACGTGTTCGCGGGCGGCGTCCTGGAACGGATCCCGGCCGCGCCGCCCGCGGATCGGCGTCTGGTTCCGACGTCCCGGTAGCCGGCAGTCCCGCGGGCCTTCTCAGCCGGGGCGGCCGGGTGTCCGGTCGAAGTCGTCGTCGCTCAGGCGCAGGAGTGCCCAGCCGGCCCCGGCGAAGCCGACCGCGGCGACCAGCAGGCCGACGCCGGACGCGATGTGCCCCGGCATGAAGGGGTGGGTGAAGCCGCCGAGCGCCAGGGCGACGCCCGCCCAGGCCGGCGCGCTCGGCCATCTCGTCAAGGGGGCCGACGGAGCGGACATCGACGCCGCCGTCCACGCCGCCGCGGCCGGGCAGCCGGTCTTCGGCGCGGCTCCGGCGGGCCGGCCGCGGACCTGGTTCGTGTCGCCGCCGCAGGACGGACCGTTCCCTGAACTCACCGCACGCGAGCGGGACATCCTCGACCATCTCGCGGCGGGGCTGTCCAACGCCGCGATCGGCCGGTGCCCGCACCTGTCCGGCTAGTGCCCCGACGGGCAACGTTTGCCCCGTCGCGACGCCCGGCACGCCCTCTCACCGCACCGGCCGAAAGCCCAAGTACGTCCAGTACGAGGACTTCCGGCCGGCACTCCCCCAAGCTCTTCGAGCAGGGGGGACCCCCAGAGCACGCACCGGACGCCGCTCCTTTACGGGCAAACGTCGCCTGCCGCGGCACTAGACCGTGGCGATCAACGTCTCGGCGATCCTGGCCAAGCTGCACCTCACCCGGCGCAGCCAGGCCATCGTCCGGGCACGCGACGCCGGTCCGGGCCGCCCGCGCTCGGAACTCCCCTCTTTTCCACGCCGGTTCAGCCATGCTCCGCGGCGTTCGCTCCGCGCCGCGCCAACGAGCGTGTCCCATTGAGCCGCAGTCTCACGGCGGCCAGCTCGGCGCGGCCGCGCTCGGCGAGGCGGTCGGCACCGCACTCCTCCGCCAGCTCGACGCCCTCGGACAGAAGCCCGGTCGCCCGGTCCGTGCCGCCACCGCGCCCGAGTTCCGCGCCGAGGTCGATCAGGGCCTCGGCGTACGCGTGCCGGCTGGGGGATCGGCGCAGTATCTCCACCGCGCGCTCCCGCAGGGGCAGCGCCTGCCCGTCCTCGGCCACCGCCGCGCTGAAGCTCAGCGCCTCACCGATGGCGGTGGGCGTGCCGTAGCGCTCGGCCCGCCGCAGCATCTTCGCCGTGAGGGCGCGGGCGCGTGCGGGCTCCTCCTCGGCGATGGCGAGGGCGAGGTGTCCCGCCCAGGGGCACCAGGTCGGGTTGACGATGCCCTTGGCCTCCAACCGTGCCCCGGCGGCGGTGAGTTGCGCCTCGGCCTCCTTGCGCAGGCCACGGGCGAGAAGCAGCCGCCCGTAGACCGTCTGCGAGTCCGGGAAGACCACCGCGTTCAGGTACGGGGGCGCGAAGTCGTACGTCCTGGCGACCCGCAGCGCCTCCTCCACGCGCCCCCGGGACAACAGGACGTCCACCAGCAACCCCACGGCGTACCACCGGGCGGGCACCCGGTCGCCCACCCGTTCGGCCAGGCGCACTCCCTCGCGTGCGCACTCCTCCGCCTTGACGAGCATCCCGCGCCGGAACCAGACCAGGCCGAGGAGAGTGAAGCCGAAGGAGAGGTGGGCACCGCCCCACCCGACCTGCTCGCACTCGGCGATGGCCGAACTGAACAGCTCCTCCGCACGGTCGCATTCGTCGGCGTACATGTAGCTGAGCGCGGCCACGCTCGGCAGCTCGAAGCCCCAGTCCGGGTCGGTGTAGCTCAGGCCCACGGCTCGTGCGGCGACGGCCAGCGTGTCCGCGGCCGGCTCCCCGCGCAGCATCGCGTCCCAGGTGCGGATGCACAGCAGGGCCCGCTCCTCGATGGCCTCTCCGGGCAGGTCCTCGACGAGCCGTGCGAGACGGCGGGAGCGGTCGGATGCCTGCACCTCGTGCGCGTCGAAGACCAGCCACAGGTAATGCGCCACCTGCATGCGCAGCCGTGCCCTGGGGGACTGCGCCCGGGCGACCTCGGCGCCCGCGACGGCGGCCGCTTTGGCGAGCTCGTCGTTGTGCCCGAACACCTGGGCCAGCCGGAAGGTGGCGTTCTCCCTGAGCTCGGGGTCCAGGAAGGGCTGTTCCAGGGCGGCGGTGAGGTGGTTGACCGTGGTGGCGGGGGCGGTGAGCAGGGCGGAGCAGCCGAGTTCGTGGAGCACGCCCGCACGGTCCTCGGGCGCGGGAGGTTCGCGCAGCGCGCGTTCCAGACAGCGCCGGGCCGCGTCGGGCGCGCCCAGACGGAGGTTCTCGCGGGCGGCGGCACGCAGTTGCCGGACGGTGTTCGGGTCGCCCTCGGGGTGGGTCTCGAGCAGGTGCCGGGCGGCGGCGGTGATACCCAGGCCCGCGTCGGCGACCGCCCAGGCGGCCTGACCGTGCAGTCCGGTGCGTGTGGCCGGCGGGATGGCCTGGTACACGGCGGTGGCGATGAGCGGGTGGATGAACTCGAGGGTGCGGGTGCCGGTGAGGATACGGGCGACACGCAGCCGGTCCGCGGCGGACTGCGCCTCGGCCGGGGGCAGTCCGGCCACCGAGGCGGCCAGCTCCGCGGAGATCTCGGTACCGAGCACCGCGGCGGCCCAGGCGAGCCGGACGGCGGCATGGCCGAGCCTCTCCAGGCGTTTGATCAGGCCGGTGCCCCGGGCGCTCGCGGCGAGTTCCCCCAGCAGGGAGGCCGACTCCGCGTCCGGGGCGAGGTTCCGGTCCTGGACCTTGGCGATCAGCTCGACGGCCTCGTAGGGGTTGCCGCCGGTGACCACCCAGCACTCGCGGCAGAAGGCGTCGTCGGCCTCCTCTCCGAGCGAGCCCCGCACCAGTTCGGCCACCGCCTCCGGGCTGAGGGCGTGGAGCGGGATCGGGCGTGCGCTGCGGCCGTCGATCAGTTCGCGGAACGTCTGCGCCTCGGCCGGCACCTCGTCCGGCCGGTAGCCGACGACCACCAGCACGGGGAGTTCCCGCGCTCTCACCGCGAAGGCGGAGAGCCAGGCGAGAGACTCCAGGTCGCCCCAGTGGGCGTCGTCGAGGACGATCACGACCGGTGCCCGGCGCACGGCCACCTGGGTGACGACCCAGTCCAGACCGTCCCGGACGCCCTGCGGGTCGGGGCCGGCGGTACCGGTCTGCTGAGCGAACAGGCCGACGGCCGGTCCGGCGATCTCGTACCACCCGCCGAAGATCTCGCGGCGCTCGGCCTCGGTGCAGGAGGCGAGGACGGGCTGGAGCAGCTGGCGTACGACGTGGAAGGGGACGGTGTGCTCCTGCTCGCTGCCCCGGGCGGACAGCACGGTGCAGCCGCGCGCGGTGGCCATCCGCCGGATCTCGGTCAGGACGGTCGTCTTGCCCAGTCCGGCGGCGGCGCTGAAGAACAGCAGCCCGCCCCGCCTGCCTTCGCCGTTCCCCCCGCCCGCGCAGATCCCCTCCACCGCATTCTGAGCGGCGGTCACCTCGTTCTCGCGCTCGTACAGGGGTTTCCCCAGCCGATCGCGTCCATCCACGATGGTGGTCCTCTCGGTGCGCTGCCGTTCCGACACTCCGTTACCCCTGATCTGCCGGTATGCCGGGAAGCCTAGCGAAACGCACACACGGACTGCACAGTTGCGTGCGAATTGGTTGCGGACGGCCGCGAGAGGGTACTCACGCCCGGAACTGACGCCCCGTCAGGATTCGGAAGCCGACCGGAAGCAGCTCAAGGTGCTGCGCCAGGGCCGGCCGGGTGCGCCGGATACCTGGTCGCCTCGCCCGCCGCGGCCGGTCGTCTCGACCTGGCGGCGCTGCGGTCCCGCACCCCTTCTGTCCCGGCTCGGCAGTCCGGGGCGACATCGCCGACTCGCGCTGCTCCTCGCCTCCGGCGTCTCGGCCGACGTCACCGGCCAGGTCATGGTGAGCGACGGCGGCTGGACCGCCGACGGCTTCGGGATCACCGCGACGGCGGCGGGGCGATGACACTGCCCCCCGGTGCGGCCCGCGCGGGCAGGGCACACCGCGGGGGAACGGGCGCGGGTGTCAGGGGGCCGGGGCCTCGGCGGGCCGTGTCCCGGCGGAGCGGGTCCCGCCCGCGGTGAGGGTTCCGGCGGTCCGCCGCGAGGAGGTCGCGATCACCGCGAGGCTGGTCAGGGCGAGGAGGGTCAGGACGGCGAGCATCACCGTGTAGGACGCCAGCGCGGACAGCGCCGCCAGGATCGCGGGCAGCAGGAATCCCGAATAGCACAGGGCGTAGTAGACGCCGGTGATGCCGGCCATGTCGTCGGGGGTGACGATCCGCTGGATCTCCAGCAGTCCGGAGACGACCCCGATGCCGTAGGCGGCCCCCAGCAGGACGGCTCCGCCGAGGCCGAGCCACGGTGAGCGAACGGCCGCGTCGCCCGCGCAGACGGCCATGCCGCAGGCCATGAGGATCATCGCGACGATGATCCCCCGCGCCGAGTCGAGCGAGTCCAGGCGCTTGGCGAAGGGCTGGACCAGCGCCCCGGTGCCGAGGGTGCAGACGGTCAGCAGGGTGGCGTAGGCCAGGGCCCAGTTCCCGATCCGGTCGCCGACGAGCTGGGGGGTGACCGCGTAGGCGACGCCGGCCGAGCCGAACACCCAGGGGGCCATCGGAAGCACCACGCGCAGGAAGCGGCGGTGCCCGGCGGCGGGGACCTTGAGGTCGGCCCACAGACCGCGGACGGCGGTGGTCCGCGCCCGGGTCTCCACGGCGCGCGCCAGCATGAACAGGGCGGGCAGGGTGACCAGGACGTGCACCAGGTACGGGGTGATCATCGGCCAGGGGCCCCACTGGGCCAGCGCGCCGGCCACCCCGGCGCCGAGTCCGAAGCCGAGCGTCAGCGAGAGGGAGGCGCGCCGCGCCCCCGCGCCGGCGTCGGCCGCCGGGTCGTGCGGTGCCTGGGAGAGCTCCTTGACCCAGCTGGTGCCGACCGCCATCGCGATGCCGACGGCCAGGCCGCTGAGGAAGCGGCCCACGTAGACGGGGATCTGCCCGGCCACTCCCCCGCACAGGACGGCGCTGGCCGCGAGCGACGCCGCGGTCGCGACGGTCATCAGCGGACGGCGGCCACAGCGGTCCGAGGCGGCCCCGCCCACCAGCAGCCCTGGTACGAGTCCGAGGACGTAGGCGGCCAGGAAGGCGTCGACCGTGACCGCGGAGTAGCCGCCCAGGCGGCGGTACATCAGCAGCAGCGGGGTGAACTGGTTGCCGCCCCACCCGGAGCAGAACATGGCAGCCGCCGCCGGCAGCCACGGCCTGCCCCTGCCGGACGGTGCGGCGGGACGGCCGGTCGGCCACCGGGTGGTGCTCATGACGGTGCTGCTCCTTGCTCGTTCACGTGCTGATCCCGCCGGGGATTCCGGTGAGGGTGCCGCCGGGTGTCCGTGACGGGGTCAGCGGCCCGTCGCGCCGCGGTGGGCGTCCAGGTGGGCCCGCAGGGCGCCGGCGAACCCCTCGTCGTCGCGGTCGGCGATCCGCTCCACGAGCAGGCTGTGCTCGTCGATCAGCGGGGCCAGGCGCTCCGGCCGCGGCTGGAGGAGCTGCACGGCCATGCGCCGCTGGCGGTCGCGCAACGTCTCGTAGAAGCGCTCGGCGAGGCCGTTGCCGGAGGCCGCCACGATGCCGTGGTGGAACGCCTCGTCCGCCTCCGCGAAGGCCGCCACGTCGGCCTGGCGGGCATGTTCCCGCTGGACGTCGATCAGGTCGGACAGCCGGCGCACCAGGCCGTCGAGCGGCTCGGCGCGACGGGCGATGCGGCGCACCGCGCTGCTTTCCAGTGCCTCGCGCAGCTCCAGGACGTCCTCGGCCTCGCCCGGCCCCACCGGTACCACCACGGCTCCGCGCTTGGGGAAGAGCTGCAGCAGCCCCTCGGCCTGGAGACGGAGGAAGGCCTCGCGGACCGGGGTGCGGCTGAGTGAGGTGCGCTCGGCGATCTCGCCCTCGCTGATGAGACTCCCGCCGGGGAGCCGCCCATCGAGGATGAGCTCCTTGGTCAGGTCGTACGCACGCTCGGCGGCCGGCACGCGGGCGGTGGAGGGGGTGGTGTTGGCGGCCATGCCTCCACCCTAGCACTCATAGATACAACCTTAGATACATCACAGCCCTCGTTCGCCACGACACGAAGGCCGGCGACGGCGGAGCGCCATGCCCGCGCCGATCGAACCAACATCAAACCGACGACGAACCGACGAGAACCGACGAGAACCGGCGAGCACCGGCGAGAGTCGACGAGAACCGGCGATGATCAGACCGCCGGCGAAGAGGGCTCCGTGTGATCCCTTCCGGCTGCTCCTGACGTGGGCGGCAGGGCGATTCGCCGCCGACCGATGCCTCCGCGCGCCCACGGGGCGCCGAACCGGTCGGGGTCACATCGGTAACACGCATGACACGCAGCCCCGTTGACTCGTTTCAATGATGATCATAGGCTCCGTCGCCGACGGCTCCGGTCCACGCCCGCGATCCGGCTTTCGGCATGCGTGCGACCGCCCACACAGCTCTGACGGTGGGTCAAGGGCCGTGCTCGACCGCACCACCTGCACCGCCCCGTACCTGACACTCCGGGAGGAGCAAGTGAACAGACGTCGCACGGCCGTCGCGGCCGCCTCGGCACTCGTCACCACCTTCGCGCTGACCGCCGCGCTCGCCGGCCCCGCCACCGCGGTGCCCGGCGCCGCGGCCCAGCCCGCCGCGGAGCAGACCCGGACGGGGGCGGTCGCCACCGCGACCGACCCCGTCACCCATGAGGAGAACGACCGCGTCCCGAAGGGCTCGCTCTGGACGCAGCACTACTTCCCGTCCTCGGACGGCTCCGACGCCGAGCTGCACGCCGACGTCCTGCTGCCCGAGGGACTGACCCCGGGCAAGAAGGTGCCCGTCATCCTGTCGGTCGGCCCCTACTTCGGGCACTCCGGGCAGACCGATCCCGAGGGCTGGAAGCACACCGGCCCCTCGTCCCGCTTCCAGGACTTCATCGAGGGCACCGACCTGTTCGCCCAGGGGTACGCCTTCGTCATGGTGGACCTGCGCGGCTTCGGCGGCTCCACCGGCTGCCTCGACTGGGCGGGTCCCGGCGAGCAGGCCGACGTCAAGGCGGCGATCGACTGGGCGGCGAAGCAGCCGTGGAGCACGGGCGCGGTCGGCATGTACGGCAAGTCGTACGACGCCGTCACGGGCCTGATCGGCAACAACCTGAGCCAGAAGGCCCTCAAGGCCGTCGTCGCCCAGGAGCCCGTATGGGACATGTACCAGTACATCTACTCCAACGGGGTGCCCCGCCCGAACGTCACCGGCACCGCCAACGCCTACAACTCCATTGCCACGATTCCCCAGATGGCGGACGACGACCCGCGCTACCTGGCCAACGCCCAGTGGGAGAAGACCCACCCGGAGTGCCTCACCCAGAACTCGGCCGGGTACAAGATCGCGGACCAGTGGGACAAGCACTGGACCGACCGTGACCTGGCGAAGATGGCCAAGGGCACCAAGACCCCGCTGTTCGTCACCCAGGGCTTCATCGAGAACAACACCAAGCCCGAGGAGATGCAGGAGTACCTCGACAACCACGTGGGCCCGGAGCGCGGCTGGGTCGGCCAGTGGGAGCACGTGCGCGGCGGCGACCGCACCAGCGACGGGCGCCTGTCCATGGGCCGCGAGGGCTGGTACGACGAGACCCTCGCCTACTACGACGAGTACCTCAAGGGCATCAAGCCGAAGGTCAAGTACCCGGCCTACGTCGTCGAGGACTCCACGGGTGCCTGGCGCGCCCAGAGCACGTGGCCGGTCGTGAAGCGGTCCGTCACGCTCCCGCTCGGCAACGGCTCGTACCTGGACGACGGTGGTGCCTCGGGCCGCGCGGCCCTGGCCGCGGCCGGCGAGCCGACGTCGCAGACGCTCGGGAAGCCGTCCGGCCAGTGGGACATGGAGAACGCGCCCGCGACCGACCAGGCCGCCCCGAAGGGCCTGGCCAGGGGACTGGCGAAGCTCCAGAAGGACGGCAAGGTCACATCGAGCTTCTTCGTGTGGTCGAAGCCGGTCGGACAGGCCGTGCGCCTCACCGGCACCCCGCAGGTCTCCCTGACCGCCAAGGGTGAGGGCAACGTCATGCTCAAGCTGTACGACGTCGCCCCGAACGGCAAAGCCGTCATGTTCGACGAGCAGGTCTCCCTGCTGCGTTCGGGCCGGATGACCGTCGATCTGAAGGCGACCGACTGGACCCTGGCCGCGGGTCACGTCCTGGCCGTGGAGATCGGCTCCATCCAGACCGGCTCGTGGCGTGCCACGCCGTCCGGCCAGACGGTCGCGGTCAAGGGCGCTCAGCTCAGGCTGGCCCTGGACGACCCGGCCCGCGACACGGCCACCGCCGGCGCCCGTTCCCCGTTCCTGGACACCTACCTGCGCCAGTACACGGTGAACCTGTCCGCCGGTCCCGCCTCGTTCACGGTGACCCCTGGCGGCCACCTCTGAGCCGAGCGGCAACACACGACGAGGGTCCCAACCGTCAAAGTTGGGGCCCTCGTTGGCGTATCGACAGCCCGGTCCGCGAGTCGCGCGACCCAGACAAGGGTGCAAGAGGCTCGGCAACACACCGCCACCGCACACCGGCCACAGGCTCTTGCCGGGCGAGCCATACCCGGCTCATCCGCCGTTCACGGAGCCCCATGAGGCTCCAGGGGCTTTCCGCGCATCCATCACCGAGCTTGCCGAGGACGGAACATGTGCCTTGACGGACACTGCGAGCACAACGTGGAGCCCATGAAACCCGACACCGCGGACGTCGGCGACGCCGGTGCCGGACTCGGCCGCCGGCGACTGCTGCTGGCGGGAGGTGCCGGCGCGGCCGCCCTCACCCTCACCCCGGTCTCCTTCGCGCGTGCGGCGGACGGTCCGGCCGCCGCCGCGCCGGCGAACGGCGGCGCGGCGACCCGCACCATCACCGGCTTCCTGGAGACCGGCGTCGCGGACTTCGTCCACCTGCCGGTGGAAGTCCCCGGAGGAGTACGGAAGATCGCCGTCTCCTACTCCTACGACAGGCCGTCCGTACCGTCGGGTGTCCCGGGCAACTCGTGCGACATCGGTGTCTTCGACGAGCGCGGGACGGCGCTCGGCGGCCGTGGCTTCCGCGGCTGGTCCGGCGGTTTCCGCACCTCGTTCGAGATCGGCGCCGGCGAGGCCACGCCGGGCTATCTGCCCGGTCCGGTCAACCCGGGCACCTGGAACATCGTCCTCGGCCCCTACCAGGTGGCGCCCCAGGGAATGAACTACCGGGTGGAGGTGACGCTCACCTACGGCGAGCGCGGCCCGGCCTTCGTGCCGCACCACCCCCCGCAGCGGGCGAAGGGCCGCGGCCGCGACTGGTACCGCGGCGACTGCCACCTGCACACGGTCCACTCCGACGGAAAGCGCCTGCCGGCGGAGGTCGCGGCCGGCGCGCGCGCCGCGGGGCTGGACTTCATGGTCTCCACCGACCACAACACGTCCTCCTCGCACGCGGTCTGGGGCGAGCACGCCGGTCCGGACCTGCTCATCATCCCGGGCGAGGAGGTCACCACGCGCAACGGGCACTGGCTCGCCCTGGGCCTTCCGGCCGGTGAGTGGGTCGACTGGCGCTACCGCTCGCGCGACGACGTGTTCGACCGGTTCGCGCGGCAGGTCCACCGCAACGACGGCCTCGTGGTGCCCGCGCACATGTACTGCGCATACGTGGCCTGCCAGTGGAAATTCGGTTTCGAGAACGCGGACGCCACGGAGGTGTGGACCGGTCCGTGGACCTACGACGACGAGCACGCGGTCAGCACCTGGGACCAGAAGCTGGGCGAAGCGGTCCGCACCGGAAAGCGCTGGCTCCCGGCCATGGGCAACAGCGACGCGCACAGCGAGCCGCAGGTCATCGGTCTGCCGCACAACGTCGTCCACGCGGACGACCTCGCCACCGACTCGCTCATGAAGGGCATCCGCGAGGGCCGCAGCTGGATCGCCGAGTCCTCCTCGGTCGAGCTGGCCTTCACCGCCACCGGCGGCGGCAGGCAGGCCGGGATCGGCGAGAAGCTCACCGTGCCCGCCGAAGCCCCGGTGGACATCCGTCTCGACGTCCGGGGCGTACCCCACGGCACTGTCCGGTTCCTCACCGACGAGGGCCAGATGCACCAGGAGTCCGTCGGCGCCTCCGGCACCGGCACGGTGGTCTGGCGGACCACCGCATCGCTCGCCGCCTATGTGCGGGCCGAGGTCCGCCACCCGATGGCCGACGGCTCCCCCGGCCAGGGCAACACCATGGGCGACGCGCTGCTGTTCGGGCCCATGGCCGCCATGACCAACCCGGTCTTCCTGGAGCGGAAGGGACGGTGACGTACGTGGCCGGGGGCTGTCGCCGCGAGACCGCCCCCGGCCGGCTGTGTCAGGTGGCCCGGGTTCCCGGTGAGCCGGGCGGGGACACCTCAGCCCAGGCCGTGCGCCCGCTTGTACTCCAGCGTGTAGGCGAGCTTCCCGGGCTTGGCGTCGGAGTACGGCTTGCTCAGCTTGTTGAACTCGCCCTTGCTGACCGCGCTGCCGTCGTTCCACCGGTCCAGCGCGCCGAGTTCGGCGGCGGTGAAGCCGCTGTCGATGACGGCGCCCTTGGGCAGCGCCGTCATCGTCTCGGTCAGGGACCTGACGGTGGCCAGGTAGTTGTCGAGGTCGTTCGGGTTCCAGTCGGCGAGGTCGATCGGCTTGGCGTCGCGGACCCAACTGCCCCAGTAGAACTCCTGGAACGGCAGCCCGTTCTGCGCGTAGCCGATGTCACGGCCGAAGTAGAGCAGGCTGCGGTACTTGTCGTCGGTGAAGTTGGCCAGACCCACACTGGTCGGCAGCTTGTTCACCGTAACCTGCTTGCCCTCGGGGTCGCGCAGGTACACCCACTTGTGCGCCTTCATCTCGTCCCAGAAGGCCTGGCGGGGCAGGTTGCTCAAGTTGGCCTGCACCCGCAGCCGGACGTGCAGGTCGGCCCCGCCGTCGGGGGTCTCGTAGAAGGAAGTGAGCGTGTGGTGCCCGTCGGTGAGGAACGGTTCGCCGCCGGGGCCGATGACGACGGTCTTCATGGGAGCGATGCTGTCCGCCGTCTCCGCCCCGACCGGGAGTTCGCACGTGAACGAGGACGGGTCGTCAAGTCGCGCTCCCGGAGACACGGTTGCCGCCGCGGTACGGCCGTCGGCCTCGCACCAGTCGTCGAACTTCTTGTTGATCGCGTCCTTGCCGAGGGTGTAGCGGCCGAGCTTGTAGTACACCTCGTCGTAACCGAGCGACGGCTGGGTCGGGTGCACGTCGCCGATGCGGACGTCGAGCAGGTCGCCGGGCTGGGCGCAGAGGTACCGCGAGAACGGCGTGCTGCGGTTGTCGTGGCCGCAGAACGACGGCCGGGTGCCCGGAGCACCGGGTGCGGCGGCGGCGACGGGCGCCAGTGCGGCGACGCCGGCCCCGATGACGGCGAGGGCCACTCCGAGGGCCGAGGCCCGGTGGGACGGAGATCCGAAGCGCATCACACCTGCTCCTTGCGATATGGGGAATGTCGACGGTCAGCGTGTGGCCGATCGCCCAATGCACCGGATCGTCCCGGTGACGTCCGGCGGAGCCGCAGGTGAACAATTCACCGCCAACCGGCTTCCGCACGGCGCTTCCTGCCGGATCTCCGCACGCGCCGCCCAAGAACCGCCGCCCCTCATTCAACTTTTCACACTCCGAAGCTGTTGCGAGCATGTCAACACATCCCTTACGTTTACGCGCGTCAACCCAACCTGTACGCCGTGGAGTTGACGGCGTGCCCGGCACCTGCTGACCCCCCACCGCGACCGGCGCCGCCCACCGCCGCTCACCGCTCCGACGCTCCACTCCCGACCGTCGATGGCCGTCACCACGGCCACCCCGGCCCAAGCGCATCGCAGTGTCCCTCCACACCTCCGGGAGCACCATGCCTTCAGCCACCCCCTCGCGGTTCAGACCCGGCAACACCGGTACCGGCCCCCGCCGTACGTTCGTCCGTGCGGCCGGGCTGCTGACCGCCGCCCTGACCCTGCTGATCCTGCCCGGTACCGCCCCGGCGACGGCCGCCGGCGACCCCGGGACCGCCACCGGGACCCCGGTGCGCATGACGCACCCGGACCAGGACCACGCCGGATCCGGACTCCAGCGCCTGGGCGCGGGATCTGTGTCGGCCGCCGCCCCGCTCGCCGTCAGCACGGGTCCGGCGGGACTCGACGTCAGCGGCTACCAGGGCAACGTCGACTGGACGTCCGTCAAGAACAAGGGCGCCGCCTTCGCCTACGTCAAGGCCACCGAAGGCACCACCTACACCAGCCCGTACTTCTCCCAGCAGTACAACGGCGCGTTCAACGCCGGACTGATCCGCGGTGCCTACCACTTCGCGCTGCCCGGCAATTCGAGCGGTGCCGCGCAGGCGGACTGGTTCGTCGGTCACGGCGGCGGCTGGACCGCCGACGGCAGGACGCTGCCGCCCGCCCTGGACATCGAGTACAACCCCTACGGGGCCACCTGCTACGGGCTGAGCCAGAGCGCGATGGTCTCCTGGATCCGGGACTTCAGCAATCAGGTGCGCGCCAAGGTCGGGCGCTACCCGACGATCTACACCACCACCGACTGGTGGACCACCTGCACCGGCAACAACAGCAGTTTCGGGGCCACCAACCCGCTGTGGATCGCCCGTTACGCCGGCAGCCCCGGCACGCTGCCCGCCGGCTGGTCGGCCCAGACGATCTGGCAGTACGCCGACTCCGGAACCTTCCCCGGCGACCAGGACACCTTCAACGGCACCCTCACCGACCTCCAGGCCTTCGCCAAGGGAGGCGGCTACAACCCTCCGCCGACGGCCAGTTGGCCCACGGTGAAGCAGGGGGCCTCCGGTGAGCGGGTCAAGACCGTCCAGTACCTGCTCAACGCGCACGGTTCCGCGTTGCCGGTGGACGGGGCGTTCGGGCCGGGGACCGACTCCGCGGTGCGTTCCTTCCAGTCCGCGCACGGCCTCGGCGTGGACGGCGTCGTCGGACCCGCCACCTGGCAGGCCCTCATCGTCACCGTACGGCAGGGTTCGTCGGGAGCCGCGGTCCAGGCGGTGCAGAGCCAACTCAAGTCTCACGGCGCTTCGTTGACGGTCGACGGCGCGTTCGGGCCGGGGACCGACACCGCGGTGCGTTCCTTCCAGTCCGCGCACGGCCTCGCCGTGGACGGCATCGTCGGTGCCAACACCTGGCAGGCCCTGGTCGCTTGACCTTCGGGGCGTCGTCACCAGTAGCCACCCGTAGTCACCAAAGGAGGAGACTTCCATGAACCCGGCACGACACCCCCACCGAAGCATCGACCGCCGCGCCCTGTTCCGGAGCGCCGCAGGCGTGACGGCCGCGCTCGGCGTGGCGGCGGTCACCGGCGTCGCCACGGCCGGCACGGCCTCGGCCTACGGCTGGAGCCGTACCCTCCAGCAGGGCGCCTCCGGCTCCGACGTGGTGGAGCTCCAGATCCGCGTCGGCGGCTGGGCCGCCAGCAGTGCCTCCCAGACCTACGTCGCCTGGGACGGCTCCTTCGGCCCGGCCACGGCCGCCGCCGTCCAGCGCTTCCAGTCCGCCTACGGCCTGGGCGCGGACGGCATCGCCGGCCCGCAGACCCAGAGCGTGCTCAACAGCCTGGAGGCCGGCGACGGATCGACCGCCCACTTCGACTTCATCGAGTTCTACTCCAAGGACGGCTCCGGCTTCAACAACGGCAAGGTCGGCTCCGCGACGGTCAAGGAGAACGTCCGCCGGCTGATGTACAAGCTGGAGGCGGTCCGCAAGAAGGCCGGCAACAGCGCGATCACGATCAACTCCGGCTTCCGGAGCATCGCGCACAACGCCGCCTCGGGCGGCGCGTCCAACAGCATGCACCTCTACGGCGTCGCCGCCGACATCGTCGTCTCCGGCCACAGCACCCTGCAGACCTACCGGATCGCCGAGACCTGCGGCTTCTCGGGCCTCGAGGCGTACACGAACTCGTGGCAGCACTGCGACAGCCGCGTCCAGTACCCCTCGTACGGCTCCGGCTCCTGGTGGTGGGAGAGCGGCGTGGCGTGACCCGCCCGCTCCGGCACACCGGGCCCGTCCGCGCCGTCACGGCACGGACGGGCCCGTCCAGGTCCCCCCGGCTTGCCCTGCGTGGCGTGATCGTCGCCGAGGCCACCGAGGCCGGTCAGTGGACTGTCCGGCCGCAAGGCTCCCCGGCCAGCCACGGTGGCAGCCGGAACACCGCCTCCGCGTACGGCGCCGGATGGACCGCTCGGCTGATACCGTCCTGCACCTGGTAGACCAGCGGCGCCTGGGCAAGCGACGGATCCGGGTTCTCGTCGGGGTAGGCCGCGTTCGTCTGACCCGGCGCCCCGAGGAAATAGGCGCCGTTGACTCCGCGGTGCACGACGCTGCGCAGTGCGGCGACCGTCTCGGCCGAACTGCCCGGACGAGTCACCGTGCTCCAGGCCCGGGCCAGGACCTGCACCTGGTCGTAGCCCGCGCCTGCCAGGCCGTGACCCGGCACGCCCCCGTGCAGCCGCGCGTAGTTCCGGGCGAAGGCGGCCCCCCGGGCGTCGCCGTATCGTCCGGTGACGCTGGCCCAGACCACGCCCTCGGCGGCCTCGCCCGCCGCGCTGACGTACGCGGGAACGGACGGCGTGTACACGTTGTAGATGAGGGTGGGTGACGGGTCCCGGACGAAGGCGCGTTGGAACGCGGCCGTCGCCGTCGGCGGATGGTTGCCCAGCAGCAGTGCCGCCGGGGAGACGCGACGCAGCTGACGCAGGACCTCGGACCAGTCGTCGTACGGTGGCCTGGTCCTGATGCGGAACTCCACTCGCCAGCCCGCCGCCTCCACCAGATCGGCGCCCCCGGCCGGCAGGATCTCGCTGTCCGCATCCTCCGGTTCGACCACTCCCATGGTGCGGTGCGGCGGCCGCCACAACCCGGCCGCGCGCGCGTGCGAGGCGAACCGCAGGAAGCCGCGCACGTAGTTGCTGCGCCGAGGGCCGGCCTGGAAGACGTTGCCGAAGACGGACGGCTCGGCGTGCACCCAGGAGGCCTGGAGATCGCTGCTGCCGACGTTGAGGTAGGGGATGCCGTACTCGGCGGCGCGCTCGTAGCTGTTGCGCTCGTCGACCAGGAGGTACGAGCCGACCAGCGCGACCGGTTCAGCGGCGCCCGCCGCCCGGAACGCCGCATCGACCGAGGTGGCGTCCTGGTTGTCCAAGGGGAAGGTCACCAGTTCCAGGGGTCGTCCCGCCACCCCACCGCGCGCGTTCAGTTCGGTGACGGCGAGTTCGGCGCCCCTGCGTAGTTCCTCCCCGTCGGCGCCGTAGGCGCCGAGCAGCGGGGCCATGAGGCCCACGGTCAGGGGACGGGGGGCGAAGATCCGGGAACCGCGGCGCGGAGCGCCCGCGAACCGGGGCGGCCTGGTACCGCCGCGCGCGAGCGCGTCGAGCATGCCCGCGCCCAACGCGGACAGCTCCGAGCAGCCGCCGGGCACCGGAAGCCGGATGAGCCCGCTGTCCACGGCGAACGCGGCTGCCGCGCTGCGGCTCGGCTGGCCCAGTTTGTCCAGAAGCGCCTCCACCTGCTTGCCGACCGTGCGCGGGCTGGTGCCCAGGTAGTGCCCGACGGACGTGTTCGTGAGTCCGCCCGCGAGCAGCGTGAGGACGTCGAGTTCACGCGCGGTCAGGCCGTACGGCGGCTCGCCGGTCCGTACCGCCGCCGTCACGGTGACCTGCTGCCCTTCGGCGGTCGGCGGCACCGCCAGATCGACATGGGCCCACACGCCGTCCTCGGTGATCCACACGAAGGAGACGGCCGGCCTGCGGAGGGCGGGCATCAGCTCCACCCAGCGCCTCACCCGTGGATGCATCACGAGGTCGCATCCGTGCACATCAAGGCGTTCATAGCCGCCGGACGCGTCGAACCGGGCCACACCGGGACCCGCACATCGCCCGCTTTCGGCCACTCCACCGGGCTGCCCCGCCCGGTCAAGCACCATGCCTGCACCTCCCTCGTCCCGACGGCTCCACCCCTTCCCCACCGGGGCTGACCAGCACCGACTTGCCACCACGTCCATGGGGAGAACGACGTATTACGGCGCATCGTCGGCCATGGCAACGTCACATTTCAAGGCCGGAATCGATATCGGGCCGTCACAGGGAGTCAGCGAAAGGGGTCTCATGCGTATCGGTGTCGAATGTGGTGGCACCTTCACCGACCTGGTCGTCCTCGATGACGACGGTACGCTGCGGGCGACCTCGAAGGTCTTCTCCACACCGCAGGACCCGTCGCGCGCGGTGATCGAGGCGATCGACGGGCTGCCGGCCGGGCTGCGCGAGGGCTCGACACTGCTGCACGGCAGCACGGTGGCGACCAACGCCCTCCTCGAACGCCGCGGCCCGCGCCTGGGGCTCCTTGTCACGCGGGGCTTCCGGGACCTGCTCACGCTCCAGCGCCAGGACCGCGACCGGATGTACGACCTGCGCTACGTCAAGCCCGCGCCGCTGGTGCCGCGCGAGCTGGTCCAGGAGGTCGACGAGCGGGTCACGGCGTCGGGAGCGATCTCTCACGCGCTGGACGAGGAGAGCGTGCTGCGCTCGGTGAAGGAACTGCTCGCCCAGGACGTCACCGCGGTCGCGGTGTGCCTGCTGCACTCGTACGGCAATCCCGTGCACGAGCGACGGGTGGCCGAGCTGATCGCCTCGCTCGCGCCCGGGCTCCCGGTGTCCCTGTCCTGCGAAGTCGCCCGCGAGTTCCGCGAGTACGAGCGCACCAGCACCACCGTGATCGACGCCTTCGTCCGGCCCGCGGTCGCCGGGTACCTGTCCCGGCTCGCCGACGAGGCCGCCCGACGCGGTATCGCGGGGCTTCAGGTGATGCAGTCCAACGGCGGCGCCGTGCCGGTACCCGTGGTCACCGCCCGGCCCGTGACCATGCTCCTGTCCGGGCCCGCCGCCGGGGTCAGCGCTGCTGTGGCCGTCGCCGAATCCGCCGGACTCGGCGACGTCGTCACCATGGACATGGGCGGCACCAGCACGGACGTCGCCCTCGTCGTGGGCGGAAGCCCGCAGCTCACGCCGGAAGTCTCCGTAGACGGGCTGCCGGTGCGGGTGCCCATGGTCGACATCACCACCGTCGGCGCGGGCGGCGGCAGCATCGTCGGGGTCGACAGCGGTGGCCTGCTCACCGTCGGCCCGCGCAGCGCGGGAGCCAGCCCGGGACCCGCCTGCTACGGACGCGGCGGGCAGGCGCCCACTGTCACCGACGCCAACGCCGTCCTCGGGCTGCTCGGGCCGCACCCGCGGCTGGCCGGCCGCTTCCCGCTCGACCTGGCCGCCGCCGAATCCGTGTTCGGGCCGCTCGCCGCCCGGCTCGGCGGCACGGTCGGCGAGGCCGCCTGGTCGGCTCACCAACTGGCCAACGTCGCCATGGCCGGAGCCATCCGGGTCGCCTCCGTGGAACGCGGTCAGGATCCGCGCGGGCTGACGCTGCTCGCCTACGGCGGCGCCGGCCCGGTGCACGCGGCGGGCGTCGCCGACGAACTGGGCATGCGGCGCGTGGTGATCGCCCCCCACTCGGGGCTCGCCTCCGCCTACGGGCTGCTGGCGTCCGGTTTCCGCCGCGAGTTCGCCCGCACCGTCCTCGTCGCCGCGGACACCCTGGACGACACAGGCCTGCGGGAGGTCATGTCCTCCGTCACCGGCGAGGCACACCGTGAACTGGCCGGTCAGGGCGTCGACGCCGGCACCGCGCTCGACACCTGGACCGTCGACATGCGCTACGCGGGACAGGGCTTCGAGCTGTCGGTACCGTTGCCCGCCCCGGCGGAAGCGGACCTCGTCGAGCGGCTCGTCGCGGCCTTCCACGCGCTGCACGCCCAGCGCTTCGGACACGCGGACCCCACCGCCCCCGTCCAGGTCGTGACCCTCCGGCTGAGCATCAGCCGGCCGCGCCCCACGATGGCACTCCCCACCGTCGAACACCGCCCCGGCGACCCGCACCAGGAGGGCATCGTCCTGGAGAACGGCAGGCCCCGCCCCGCCGTGACCATGCCGCGGACCGCACTGCCCGTCGGCACCGAACTGGCCGGACCCGCCGTGATCACCGACGAGTCCTCCACGACGTACGTGCCCAGCGGCTGGAGCGCCACCGTCGACGCGGCCACCAACCTCGTCCTCACCAGGAGCTGACCCATGCCCCTTGACGCGTCCCGTCTCGGCCTGATCCAGGCCGCGTTCTCCTCCATCACCCGTGAGATGGCCACCGACCTGCGCCGGGCGGCGTTCTCGTCGATCGTCCGGGAGGCTCGCGACTACTCGGTGGCGCTCACCGACGCTCGCGGAGAGGTCATCGACCAGGCCGAATGCATCCCGATCATGACCGCGGGCATCTCGTTCGCGATCCGGGGCCTGGCCGACGCCGTCGACCTGGCCACGCTCACCGAGGACGACGCGCTGCTGATGAACGACCCGTTCAACGGCGGCCAGCACCTCCAGGACATCTACCTGTTCACCCCCGTCTTCGCCGACGGGCGGCTGGTGGCGTTCGCCGCGAGCGTCGCCCACCACGTCGACATCGGCGGCGGCAGCCCCGGCCTCAACGCCACCGCGACCGAGGTCTATCAGGAGGGCCTGAGGCTACCCCTCAGCCGCTTCTCCGTCTCACGCGACTGGGGACGCGGTGGCTTCGTCGAGGAGATGGTGCGGGCCAACGTCCGTGTGCCCGACCTCGTCGTCGGCGATCTCAACGCTCAGTTCGCCGCCAACCGCACCGCCGCCAACCGCCTCAAGGAGGCCGCCGCCCGGTTCGGCACCGCCGACTGCCTCGCGGCCATGCACGACCTCAAGGACTACGCGGAGCGGCGCACCCGGGCCGCGCTCGGCCGCATCCCCGACGGCGTCTACGAATCCGTACAGACCCTCGACGCCACACCGTGGGATGCCGGAACGGTGGAGATCCGCGTCCGGATCACCGTGGCCGGCGAGGAACTCCACCTCGATTTCACCGGCACCGGCGATCAGGTCGAGGGCAACGTCAACTGCCCCCTCGCCTCCACCGTCTCCTCGGCCATCAGCGCCGTGCGCTGCCTGCTCGACGAGCCCGACATCCCCTTCAACGAGGGCTGCAACCGGCCCATCACCGTGCACGCGCCGTTCGGCAGCATCCTGAACCCGCGCCCCCCCGCCGCCGTCCGCAGCCGCCTCACCCCCGCCAGCCGCGTCTTCAACGCGGTCGTCCAGGCCCTGGGACGGCAGGTCCCCGAACGGTCCGCCGCGACCGGATTCGACACCACGACGGCCTTCACCGTCAGCCACCTCGACCGCGGCACCGGCACCTACCAGGTCGTCCTGGAGATCCTCGGCGGCGGCTGGGGGGCCTGCGCCGCGCACGACGGCGCCGACGCCCTCGACAACCCGATCTCCAACTGCGCGAACGCGCCCGTGGAAGCCCTGGAGTCCGACTACTCGCACTTCCGGGTCGTCGAGTACGCGCTCCACGACGACTCCGGCGGCACCGGCGCGCAGCGCGGCGGCCTGGGCATCCGGCGCACCTACGAGGCCGTCGCCGACGGCGTCGACATCGCCGGGTACGCCGACCGGCACCGCGCCGGCGCGCCCGGCCTGGACGGCGGGGGCGGAGGTCGGCCGGGCTCCTTCACCGTCACCCGCGCCGACGGCTCCGTCGAACGACTCCCCGTGGTCTTCCACGACATGCTCCGGGCCGGCGACCGCGTCACCGTCGTCACCGGTGGCGGAGGCGGACATGGATCGCCGTCAGACGCGGCCGAGCGTCCCTCCGACTGAAACCGCCGCGGCGACGACCCGGCCGCCGGCCCCGCACCCACGCCTTCACCTCCGCTGCCTGTCCCTCCTCCTCGTCAGGAGCACTCCATGCGTCAAGGCACCACCCCGGTCCCCGCCCCCAGATCCGCGCCTGCCCTCTCCTCGACACGGCTCGCGTCCGCCCAGATCATCGGGACCACGATCGAGTGGTACGACTTCTTCATCTACGGCACCGCGTCCGCGCTCGTCTTCAACCACGTGTTCTTCCCTGAACTCCCGCCGCTGGTCGGGACGTTGCTCTCGCTGGCCACCTTCGGAGCCGGCTTCCTCGCCCGTCCCCTCGGTGCCGTGCTCTTCGGTCATCTCGGCGACCGCGCGGGACGCAAACGCACCCTCGTCCTCACGCTGCTGCTGATGGGCGGCGCGACCGTCGCGGTCGGTCTGCTGCCGTCGTACGAGGCCATCGGTGTCACCGCTCCCCTCCTGCTGCTGCTCCTGCGCATCATGCAGGGCATGGCCGTCGGCGGCGAGTGGGGCGGCGCCGCCCTGATCGGCATAGAGCACGCCGCGCCCCGCCGCAAGACCCTCTTCGGCGCCTTCGCCCAACTCGGCTCTCCGCTCGGCCTGATCCTCGCCACCCTCGTCTTCCTGGCCGTCACCGCGGGCTCCGACGCCTGGCTGCACAGCTGGGGCTGGCGCGTGCCCTTCCTCGCCTCGGTCCTGCTCATCCCCATCGGTCTGGCGATCCGCACGAAGATCCACGAGTCGCCCGACTTCACGGCGGCCCGCAAGTCCCCGGAGCCCGCACGGCGCATCCCCGTGGTCGCGGTGCTGCGCCAGGACTGGAAGCGGGTCCTCGTCGGTGTCGGCGCGTTCGCCGGCGTCTTCGTCACCTACTACCTGCTCACCACGTTCACGCTCGTCTACGCCACCGGGACGCTCGGGATGAGCACCTCCATCACTCTGCCCGCCAACCTGGTGGCAGCGATCAGCGAGGGAGTCTTCGTCCTCGTCGGCGCCTTCCTGGCACCCCGCTTCAGCGCACGGAAGATCGCGGCGACCTCCGCCGTGGGTCTGCTGGTCTGGGCGTGGCCCGCCTTCGCCCTCGTGGGCACCCGGAACGCGACGCTCCTGTACGTCGGTGTCGCAGTCAGCATGGCCTTTGTCGGAGCGGGCTACGGAGTCCTCGCCACCGAGGTCTCCCTGCTGTTCCGCCCCGAGGTCCGGTACACGGGCGCCTCCCTCACCTACGGCATCGCCGGTTCCATCGGCGGCATCGCCCCCAGCGTCTCCACCTACCTGCTCGACCGCAGCGGCTCCACGACACCAGTGGCCGTCCTCACCGCGGTCGTCGCCCTGGGGATGACCGCGGCATGTCTGGCCCTGCCACGCCGCTCCGAGAACGACCCACAGCACGGGGTGCCACGGACCGGGGCGTCCGTCTCCGTCCCCTGAGAACCCCACCCTCCGTCCACCGCTTCCGCGATCGCATCCCCCGGAGCCTCCTCATGCCCACCCCCGCCAACGGCCAGGTGTCGTTCTGGTTCCGCCAGACCGGCTTCCCTGCACGACGCACCCCGCTCTCCGGCCCGGCCGGCGCCGACGTCTGCATCGTCGGCGCCGGTTACACCGGGCTGTGGACCGCCTACCACATCAAGAAGGCCAGGCCCGACTGGGACGTGATCGTCCTGGAGCGGGAGTTCGCGGGCTTCGGGGCCTCCGGACGCAACGGTGGCTGGCTGTCCGGCAAGATCCCCGGCTCGCCCGCCCGGTTCGCCAAGGAGCGTGGCAAGGACGCCGTGCTGCGGTTCCAGGCCCTGATGAACCGGGAGGTCGACGTCGTGCTCGCGACGCTGGAGCGCGAGGGCATCGAGGCGGACGCGGTGAAGAGCGGCTATCTGCGGGTCGCCCACGCACCAGCCCAACTGGACCGGTTGCGTGCCTCCGTCGCGTACGACAGGGAATGGGGAAACACCGACGAAGTGCTGCTGTCGGCCTCGGAGTTGAACAAGCGGGTCGAGGTCGCCGGCGGCCTCGGCGCCGCCTTCAACCCGCACTGCGCCCGCATCCACCCCGCCCGGCTGGTGACGGGCCTCGCCGAAACCGTCGTCCGGCTCGGGGTACGCCTGTACGAGTCGACACCGGTCACGGCGATCGCCCCCGGCGTGGCGACCACCCCGTTCGGCGCGGTGCGCGCCCGGCATGTGCTGCGCTGCACGGAGGGCTTCACCTCCGAACTGCCCGGCGAGAAGCGCACCTGGTTGCCGATGAACTCCTCGATGCTCGTCACCGAGCCGCTGCCGGAGGCCGCCTGGCAGCGGATCGGCTGGGCGGGTCAGGAGCTGTTCAGCGACCAGACCCACGCCTACCTGTACGGACAGCGCACCGCCGACGGCCGTATCGCCTTGGGCGGCCGGGGAGTGCCTTACCGGTTCGGTTCCCGGGTCGACGCGAACGGCGCGACCAGCACCAGGACGATCGACTCGCTGGCGGCGACCCTGATCGCGCTGTTTCCGGCAGCGGCCGACGTCCCCGTCGCGCATGCCTGGTCCGGTGTGCTCGCCGTACCCCGCGACTGGTGTCCCGCGGTCCGGCTCGACCCGTCCACCGGCATCGGCTGCGCGGGCGGGTACGTGGGCCAGGGTGTGACGGCGTCGCACCTCGCGGCCCGTACGCTCACCGACCTGGTTCTCGGTGAGGAGACCGAGCGGACCCGGCTGCCCTGGACCGGCCGCAGTTCACGCCGCTGGGAACCGGAACCCGCCCGCTGGATCGGAGTGCACGGAATGTACGCGGCCTACCGCGCCGCGGACCGCCAGGAAGCGGACAGCCACCGGCGGCGCACCTCTCCTCTGGCCAGGGTCGCCGACGCGATCTCGGGCCGCTGACAGGCCCCGCCCTCCCGTCAGCGCTGTCCGTCGTGGAAGGGCCACTGGTCGCCGGCTTGCCGCTCGTGCGCCCCGTGCCGCGTGTGGGCGGGACGGTCGTGGCCGGTGTGCGGTGAGCCGCCCATCATGCGCAGCATGGACAGCCCGCCGGTCCGCCAGAACCGCACCAGAAGCAGCGCGGCGAGGAGGAGGAAGGCGATGTTGAGCCAGGTGGTGTAGTTCCATCCGATGCCTTCCGTGGGCAGCCTCGCGTCGGCCTGGTCGGGGATCAGGCCGAGGCCGCCGAAGACGAATTCCACGACGTAACCGGCGACGACCATCGCGAGATAGAAGGTTCCCAGCAGGAAGGCGGCCATCCGGGCGCCGTAGTACTTCCGGTAGATGTTGAGGATCGGCAGGATCAGCAGGTCGGCGAAGATGAACGCCACCACGCCGCCGAAGCTGATCCCTCCCTTCCACAGCACCACCGCCAGCGGCACGTTGCCGATCGAGCACACGAACGAGGCGATCGCCACCAGCGGACCGATGACGGGACCCCACAGCTTGGCGGCGAGCGGGTGGCCGTCGAAGAAGAAGGTGCGCCAGAACGAGTCCGGGACCCAGGCGGCGACGGCACCGGCGATCAGCAGGCCGACCACCAGGTCGCGTAGAATCGCCGCCCATTCCATGACGAAGACGTGACTGACGGCGGTGAAGCCCTCGCGGGAGGCCAGACGCCGGGTGAAGGAGCCTTCGCGCCGCACGGACATGTCCATCGCCGCGTGGCCCTCCATCGACCCGGCCAGGCCCCGTTCCGCCTGTTCGCGGGCCTGGCCCAGCAGCCTCTCGCGCAGGAGCAGCCGGAAGAGGACGGCCAGCAGGACGATCATGACGGGGCCGCCGACGAACTCGGCGGCGGTGAACTGCCAGCCCATCAGCAGCGCGAGGATGACGCCGAGCTCGACGACGAGGTTGGTGGAGGCGATCTCGAAAGCCATCGCCGCGGTGAAGTCGGCGCCCTTGCGGAACAGGGAGCGGGCCAGCGCCACGGCGGCGTAGGAGCAGGACGAGGACGCCACGCCCAGTCCGGCGGCGACGGCGAGGGTGCGGGGACGGTCGTCGCCGAGCAGTGCGACGACGGTGGACTTGCGGACCACGGCCTGGACGACCGCGGACAGGGCGAAGCCCAGGATCAGGGCCCAGGTGATCTCCCAGGTCATGGATCCGGTGATCGACAGTGCGTGCAGTACGGCGTGCATCTGTGCAGCCTTCCCCGCAAGCCCCGCACACGGCCGAGGGACACGCCCGCCGCCGGGGTCAGGACGGCGGGGGCCGGACTACGAAGCCCTCGTCGCCGAAGCGTCAACGGCGGTGAACGCTGACGGCATAGCCGCCGCCGTCGTACGGGTCGGCGTCCCAGGTGGCGAAGCGGTCGACGAAGGTGAGGCCGGCCGCGGCACAGCAGTCGTCGTACTCGGCCAGCGTGATGCCGGGCGGCACGGGCAGGTGGGCTTCGTCCAGGCCGAAGCCGGCGACCAGCAGTCCACCCGGGCGCAGGGCGGCGGTCAGGCGCTCGACCACGGCGGCCTCGGTGCCGGCGGCGAGCAGCGGGAAGATGTTGCCCGCGGCGACCACGAGTTCGAAGTCCGCCGCGATGCCGAGCGGGGCCGGCTCGAACGCGGCCAGATCGGCCTGGAACCAGGGCAGCTCCGGCGCCTGCTTGCGCGCCACCGCCAGCATCGACGCGTCGAGATCCACCCCGACGCAGTCGTACCCCAGCTCCGCGAGCCGGATCATGACCCGTCCGGTACCGCACCCGGCGTCCAGCATCCGCGCCCCGGCAGGTACGAGAGCGGCGCAGAACCGCGCCTCACCGTGCACGTCCTTGCCACTCCGGGCCAGCGCCGCGAACCGCGCGGCGTAGTCCTCACCGGACGTCTCCCCGGTCAGTTCCCTCCAACGGCTCATGGGGCCCACTATAGGTCGACCGTGTGCCACGCCCGCCCGCGCACCCTGGCGCCGCCGAGTGGGCGGCAGCAGCTGCCCCCGGCGGCGGGGCGGCGGCGCCGTGACGGCCTCCCGGGTGTGGGGGGTCGGGTGGCCCGGCCGTGGTGGGGCGTGTCCGGCCGGGCCACCCTGCTTCGAGGAGTGGTGCCGTTCAGGGTGCGGTTCAGGGAAGCCGGTAGTCCCCGTTCAGCGCGGCTCCCGCCTCGGGGTGCGTCTCGTCGTAGCCGCGTGCGTCGCACTGGAGACCGCCGACGATGCAGTGGCCGACCATGGCCGCCAGCGTGGGCTCGTCCCAGGCGTTGAAGAAGTCGTAGTGGAAGGACCAGGCGGCCCCGCTCGACAGCCTCACCCGGGACATGTCGCCGTTCACCGGGAACGCCATCTTGAACTCGATCATCGGCAGCGCGACCGGGTGGTCGGCCGGGCAGATGTTGTCGTTCGTGCCGGGCTTGACCACCGGATAGGCCATGTGGCTGCGGTGGTCGGGGGTGTCGAGATACTTGCCGTCCCAGCAACTCGGCGCCTGGAAGCGGATGTTGAGTTGCACGTCGGGCCTGTTGGGGCAGTTGGCGGGGAAGTCGACGTTGAAGTAGCTGTCGCCGCACTCCCAGCCCTCCACGAAGCCGGGGCTGTTGCGGAACTCCTGGGCGCTCTGCAACGGGTTGCCCACCACGAAGCGCAGTCCCTTGGGAAAGGACCGCACGCTGGTGTAGTCGGTGACGCCCGCCTTGTAGTAGATCGTCTGCGGGCCGACCGGCAGCACCGCCCGGTCGCCGTTGTAGAGGGTCGGCACCCAGTAGCCCGACCGGTCGCCGGGCGCCTTGCAGGTGGTGCCGCCCGCGGCCAGGGACGCGGTGGTGCTGTTCGCGTCGGTCGTGGTGTTGCCCATGAACGTGTGGTCGTGCGACTTGCCCGGCTGCTGCGGATAGACGATGGGGTCGTCGGGCCTGGTGTGGGTGAACGAGCAGTTGGCCTGGAACTCGTGGAAGTAGCGATGGGGCGGGTTCTCGGCGGACGGGGTGACGCCGGTGGCCGGCGGGTTCGCCGGGATGTAGCCGTCACCGTTCGGGTCCTCGGCCGAGAAGGCGGTCGACGCGGCCATGACGTGCCCGGAGTGGCCGGCCGCGAAGGACTCCGCCGCCGCACTGCCGGGCGTGGGCGGCCCGGCGCTGGTGGCGACGCCGGCCACGCCGAGCGAGCTCACCAGCAGCGCTCCGGCGATCAGCGTTCCTGACAGGGCTTTCGATCTCCGTGGCATGGAGACCTCCTGAACTCAGGGGGTGAGAAGTGGGGGGTGAAGAAGGGCGAGCGGGCACCTGCCTGACGGCGTGTCACACACGTCGGCGGTGAGGAAGCGCTCTCCTGCCCTGGGAGTGTTGAGGCCTTGACGCGCAGGTGTCAAGGCATGCCACAGAAGGATCAGCACTGTCCCGCCGGCCTTACTTCCTGAACGCCGCCTCCGCCCTGGTGGGCACGGGTGTCGTCAACGCTTGAAAAGTTTCCCGTGTCCGGGGGCTTGCCCACCCCTCGGTCTCATCAGTTAAATCAAGATGTGAACTAAGCAGCGTGGGCGTGTAGTTGAGCTTGCGCACGCCTTGTACGCCGCCCCGCTCTCCTCGCGAACACTCGTCCATCGCATCCGCAGGGACCCGTATGAGACTCAGATCCTTGGGTGTCGCGCTCGCCGCAACGGCAGCGCTCATCGCCCTTCCCGCCACCCAGTCGCCGGTCGCCGCGGCGGCCGGGACTCCGCTGTCCCAGGGCAGGACCGCCGCGTCGCCGTCCGGCCAGAGCGCCGGCGCCGCGGCCGCCTGCGGCACCGGCAACGCCGCCCTGGGCAGGCCAGCGTCGGCCTCCTCCACCGAGAACGCGGGCACCCCGGCCTCCGCCGCCTTCGACGGAGACCCGGGCACCCGCTGGTCCAGCGCCTTCTCGGACCCGCAGTGGGTGCAGGTCGACCTCGGCTCGGTCCAGAACCTGTGCAAGGTGGACCTGACCTGGGAGACCGCCTACGCCAAGGAGTTCCAGATCCAGGCCTCCGCCAACGGCCAGAGCTGGACCACGCTGAAGAGCGTCACCGGCGCGACCGGCGGCACCGCCTCCTACGACGTCAGCGGCTCGGGCCGCTACCTGCGCGTCTACGGAACGGTCCGCTCGACCGGCTACGGCTACTCGCTCTGGGAGGTCGCCGTCCACACCGATTCGTCCGGCGGCGGCACCCCGCCCGTCCAGGGCGGCGGCGACCTGGGGCCGAACGTCATCGTCGTCGACCCCTCCACCCCCAACCTCCAGCAGAAGTTCGACCAGGTCTTCGCCCAGCAGGAGTCCAACCAGTTCGGCTCCGGCCGTTACCAGTTCCTGCTCAAGCCGGGCACCTACAACGGGATCAACGCCCAGATCGGCTTCTACACCTCCATCTCCGGGCTGGGCCTCAACCCCGACGACACCCGGATCAACGGTGACATCACCGTCGACGCGGGCTGGTTCAACGGCAACGCCACCCAGAACTTCTGGCGTTCGGCGGAGAACCTCGCCATCAACCCGGTGAACGGCACCGACCGCTGGGCCGTCGCCCAGGCGGCGCCGTTCCGCCGCATCCACGTCCAGGGCGGCCTCAACCTCGCCCCGAACGGATACGGCTGGGCCTCCGGCGGGTACATCGCCGACTCGAAGATCGACGGCACCGTCGGCCCGTACTCCCAGCAGCAGTGGTACACCCGCGACAGCTCGGTGGGCGGCTGGACCAACGGCGTGTGGAACATGACGTTCACCGGAGTGCAGGGCGCGCCGGCGACCGACTTCGCGACCGGCTCGTACACCACGCTCGACACCACGCCGATCTCGCGCGAGAAGCCGTTCCTCTACCTCGACGGCAGCACCTACAAGGTCTTCGTACCCGCCAAGCGGACCAACGCCCGCGGTGTGTCCTGGCCGGCCAACGCGGGCACCTCCCTGCCGCTCGACCAGTTCTACGTCGTCAAGCCGGGCGCCACCGCCGCCACCATCAACCAGGCACTGTCCCAGGGCCTCAACCTCCTGTTCACGCCCGGCGTCTACCACCTCGACCGGACCATCGACGTCACCCGCGCGAACACCGTGGTGCTCGGACTGGGCCTTGCCACCCTCGTGCCCGACAACGGCGTCGACGCGATGCACGTCGCCGACGTCGACGGCGTCCGGCTCGCCGGATTCCTGATCGACGCGGGCACCGTCAACTCGGACACCCTCCTGCGGGTCGGCCAGCCCGGCTCCTCCGCCGACCACTCCGCCAACCCGACCACGGTGCAGGACGTGTTCGTCCGCATCGGCGGCGCGGGCCCCGGCCTCGCGACCAACTCGGTCGTCGTCAACAGCAACAACGTCGTCATCGACCACACCTGGCTGTGGCGCGCCGACCACGGCAGCGGCGTCGGCTGGAACACCAACCGGGCCGACTACGGCTTGTGGGTCAACGGCAACGACGTCCTCGCCACGGGCCTGTTCGTCGAGCACTACAACAAGTACGACGTGTACTGGAACGGAGAGCGCGGCCGGACGATCTTCTTCCAGAACGAAAAGGCCTACGACGTCCCGAACGCCGCCGCCATCACCCACGACGGCATCGTCGGCTACGCGGCCTACAAGGTCGCCGACACGGTCAACACGCACGAGGCCTGGGGGCTGGGCAGCTACTGCAACTTCACGGCCGACCCGTCGATCGTCCAGGCACACGGGTTCCAGGTACCGGTCAAGTCCGGCGTCAAGCTGCACGACATCCTGGTGATCTCCCTGGGTGGCCAGGGGCAGTACGCCCACGTCGTCAACAACACGGGCGCGCCCACCTCGGGAACGAGCACGGTGCCGTCCAAGGTGGTCCAGTTCCCCTGACCGGGGACGGATGACCGGTTCGAACCGGCGAAAGCGTGCGGCGAGTCACCCACCGGTGGCTCGCCGCTCGCTTCAGCAGGAACCGGGTTGAATTTCCGGGGAAGTCGGCAAATCCAGGTGCAAGGGTGCCTGGAACGGACATTCTGGTGTCGACCGCCTGTCCCGCCACGCCGATCGCCCCGCGCGGTCCGGGAGTTGCGTATGCCGGAGAACGTGCCACAGCCGCCGGAAACCCCAGACCCCGCCCCGGAGCCGGATCCGCCCGGCGGATCGCCCTCCGCTCCCCCGCGCCGAGTTGCCCGGTGGCGCCGCTATCTCCCTCTGGGCGACGGCAACTTCACCGCCACCGCGATCATCGCGCCGGTGCTGGTCGCGGTCGTCGTCCTGGCCGTCACCAACGGCTTCGGCTGGATCGGCGACCAGTTCAAGGACGACAAGCCGGACCTGTACGTGACCGGCTCCCGGTCCCCGAGGGCCGCCGTCTCCGAACGGCCGACGCCGGCGGACCCCGCCACCCCGTCGGAGGGCTCCCCGGCACCGGCCTCCCCCGCCGCCTCCCCATCGGAACCCGCGTCCCCGTCGCCGTCCCCGGCGGCGGGACGGCCGGCGGACCAGTCCGAGGCCGAGGAGCAGGGCATCAACTCCCTCCGGGACTCCTACACCTGCCCCTGGCAGGCCTACGTGGTGAACAGGCCGTCCGGCGCGTTCACCGGACCGCCCGCACTGGCGGACGGCTCCCCCGACCCCGCCGTCATCGACGACACGGCGGGAGACCCCGGCAACACCCACCTCGTCATCGACGTCCAGCCGCCCGACACCCGGCCGCTGCTCGTCAAGGAGCTACGGATCAAGGTGCTCCGGCGCGCCCCGGCCCCCTCGCCCGACCGGGCCACGCTGGTCGGCCTGGACAGCGGGGGGTGCGGCACCTCTCCGACCAACGTGAAGGCCGCCGCCGACCTCGATGGGAACGCGGACTTCGCGACCGTGCGCTACTCGGAAGGGCCCTCCCTCCCGCAGGAGATCACCGGCGGCCGGACCCTGAGCATCGCCCTGACCGTGTCGACCCGGAGCGCCGACTGCGTCTGGGTGCCGGAGCTCGTCTGGGCCAAGGACGGCGAGGTGAAGACGACCGAGTTCCGCATCGGCGCAGGGACTTCCACACCGTGGCGACCGACGGACTGCCGCGGCTGGCCTGGAAGCAGGACCTGAACACCCGGCAGTGGTCGGTGACCGTCTTCGACGAGTCGATCCCGCGCTGAGCCCGCGCACGTGGCTACGAACCGGCCGTGCCCGCCACGGCGTCCTCGCGGCGGGCCACCACCACACCGACGACCCCGACGACCAGCAGTACGGCGACGGTGCCGAGGGTGAAGGCCTCGAACGAGGCACGCGAGACACCCCAGACGTCGTGGAAGACGTAGTCGATGCCGAAGAGGTGTTCCAGGACTCCGGGGAAGAGCGCCGACCACGACCCGATCAGGATCCAGGCGTAGACGAGCGCCGCGCAGAGCATGAAGCCGCGGCTGCCGAAGGGGACGCTGTAGGGCCGCGGGACGTCCGGCCGACGGATCCGCAACAGGACCAGTGCGGGAATGACGACCAGGTAGGACAGCAGCAGGGTGGTGACCGCGACGGTGAGCACCACCGCGAACACGTCGGCCGCGTCGCCGTTCGCGAGCCGCATGGCGGCGAGCATGAACACCGTGGCCACGGCTCCCGAGAGCAGATTGGTGCGCACCGGCGTACCGAGCCGCGGGTGGAAGGCGCCGAGGGCGCGGGTGAAGAAGCCCCCGTCGGCGGCTGCCATGGCCTGCATGCGGTCGCTGACGATCATCCAGGCGCTGCCCTGGGTGAGCAGAGCGAAGACGAACATGACGGCGGTGAGCTTCAGCAGGGGGCCGGCCGCTCCGCCGTAGACGCCGAAGACGAGGCGGGCGCCCTCCATGAAGCCGCCGATGCCGGTGACCTGCTGCTTGGGTACGACGGCCAGGAGGGCGAGCACCGGCAGCAGATAGCAGGCGGCCGCGACAGTCGCGGAGCGTCCGAGTGCGGCGGGCACGTCGCGCTGGGGGTTGTGCATCTCCTCACCGGCGGCGTTGGGTGCTTCGAAGCCGACGTAGGCGAACAGCAGGATCGGCACCAGGGCGAGGAAGCCGGCGGTCGTCGGGGTGAAGCGGGTGTCGGTCAGGCCCTGGAAGCCGTGCCGCGCACCGTAGAGCACGGCCGTGAGGGTGAACACGGTGAGGGCCAGGACCTTCGCCGCCGCGCCCGCGGTGGTGATCCATTTGCCGCGGCGCAGGGAGACGACGGCCGTGAGAATGGCGATCCAGACGAACAGCAGCTTGAAGGTGTAGTCGGCCACCGTTCCCGAGCCCAGGTGGAAGACGAAGCCGTCCCAGGTCTTCGCGGCGAGGAAGACCAGTGAACCGCCCAGCCAGACGGGGTTGGTGACCCAGTAGAACAGGGTCGTGAGCGCGGCCGCCGGACGGCCCAGGGCGAGCTTGACCCATACGTACGGGCCACCTTCCTGGGGGAACGCGGCGCCGGTCTCGGCGAACAGCAGGGCGTAGGGAACGAGGAAGAGGAGAGCCATGACCGCCGTCCAGGTGGCGGCCTCGCCGCCGCCGGTGGCGATCTGCCCGACGGTGTCGAAGGAGATGACCGCGGCGATGGCCATGGCGGTGATGTCGAAGCGCTTGAGACTGCGTTGCAGGGCGCCGGTCGCCGGCTGGGACGTGCGTGGTCCGGTCGTCGGGAGGTTGGAGGACACGGGCAGTTCCTAGGAGGGAGAGGAGTAACTGCGAGGGGGCGCGTACGGGGCGCCGTGACGGCGTGGGGTCCGTGTCGGGTGCTGCTGGGCGAGGTCCTGTCGTCGAACTCCGGTCGTCCGCCCGGAGGGCGGGCCTCAGGAGTTCGACGACAGGGCCTGGGAGGCCCGGTCGCGGCCGGGCCTCCCCCGAGGGCGTCAGGCGGCGCGGATCTCGCCGGTGGGCTCGGTGCGCTCCAGGACGCCGCGCAGCGCCGAGGCCGCTTCCTTGGCCTCGGCCTCGGTCATGACGAGCGGCGGGGACAGCACCAGGCTGTGTGCGGAGTCGCGCACGATCACGCCGGTCTCTCGGCGGATCACGTCGTGGGGCATCCGGTCCGGGTCGAGGGGCAGGGGCGCGCGGGTGGCGCGGTCCTGGACGAGTTCGACGGCGAGCATCATGCCGACCGAGCGGATTTCGCCGACGATCGGCAACTCCCCCAGCTGGGCCTTGAGTTCGCCGTGGAGGAAGGCGCCAAGACTCGTCGCGCGGGCGAGCAGGCCCTCCTTCTCGATGATGTCGAGGTTGGCGGTGGCGACCGCGGTGGCGACGGGATGCCCGTTGTAGGTGTAGCCCATGGGGAAGCCGTGGTCGCGCAGCAGGACCTCGGCGACGTGGTCGCCGACCAGGAGGGCGCCGAGCGGGACGTAGCCGGAGGTGATGCCCTTGGCGGTGACGATGATGTCCGGGGTGACGCCGAAGTACTGGGCGGCGAACCACTCGCCGACGCGGCCGTAGGCGGTGACCACCTCGTCGAAGATCAGCAGGATGCCGTGCCGGTCGAGGACCTCGCGCACCCGGGGCCAGTAGTCGGCCGGCGGGACGAGCATGCCGCCGACGCCCATGATGGGTTCGCCGATCATCGCGGCGATGTTCCGCGGGCCGATCTCCGCGATGCGTTCCTCCAGTTCGCGGATGAGGAAGTCGGTGACCTGCTCGGGGCTCAGCGGCTGGTCGCCGTAGAGCTCGGAGCGGTACGGCCACGGGGGCGTGAGGTGGGAGACGTGCGGCATCATCGGGGCGAAGCCCTCGTGGTAGACGGGGAAGCCGGTGGCCGAGCCGCCGCCGTAGCCGATGCCGTGGTAGGCCTTGCTGCGCGCCAGGATCCAGGTCCGGCCGCTCTCCCCGCGCCGATGGTGGTAGTAGCGGGCCATCTTGATGGCCGCCTCGTTGCCCTCGGAGCCGCCCGAGGTGAAGTAGACGTGGTTCAGGGGGTCGGGGGCGATGGAGGCGAGGCGTGCGGCGAGTTCGATCGCGCGCTCGTTGGAGAACTCCCAGAAGCTGGTGAAGTACTCCAGCTTCTTCATCTGCTCGTGGGCGACGTCGGCCAGGTCCGTGCGGCCGTGGCCGACCTGGGCGAGCCAGAGTCCGCCGGTGGCGTCGAGGTAGTCACGGCCCTCGGTGTCGGTGAGGCGGCAGCCGGAGCCGGAGGTCATGACGACGCGCTCGGTGGCGGTGCCCGGCAGGTAGGGGTGGATGATGTGCGCTCGGTCCAGCTGGACGAGGTCCGCGGCGTTGCGGGTCATGAGGGATGCGTCCTTTGTTCGGTGCCGGTGGTGGGTGTGGTGGCCGGGAGGCCAGGTGTCGCCGGCGCGGTCAGCCGTAGGCGATCCAGGTCGTCTTCAGGCCGGTGTACTTGTCGAAGGAGTGCAGGGAGAGGTCACGGCCGTGGCCGGACTGCTTGAACCCGCCGAAGGGGGTGAACGGGCTGAGCGCGTCGACGGTGTTGACCGAGACGGTGCCCGCCTGGAGGGCGTCGGCGACGCGGTGGGCCCGGCCGAGGTCCCGGGTCCACACGGACGCGGCCAGTCCGTAGGCGGAGTCGTTGGCGAGGCGGACCGCCTCGTCCTCGTCGTGGAAGGGCAGCACGGTCAGCACGGGGCCGAACAGTTCCTCCCGGACGAGCGGGGCGTCGGGTCCGAGGCCGGTGACGACGGTGGGGTCGAGGTAGGCGCCGTCGCGGTCGGGCCGCGTGCCGCCGCACACGAGCGTGCCGCCCGATGACCGCAGGGCTTCGAGGACGCGTTCCGCCTGGGCCTCGTCGACGAGCGGGCCGAGACGGGTCGCGGGGTCGAGCGGGTCGCCCGGCAGCCAGCCGCGGGCGTGTTCGGCGACCCTGGCCGTGAACTCCTCGGCGACGGAGGCCTCGACCAGCAGACGGGTGTTGGCGGAGCACACCTGGCCCGAGTTGTAGACGAAACCCCAGGCGGCACGTTCCGCGGCGGCCTCCAGGTCGGCGTCGGCGAAGACCACGTTGGGGCTCTTGCCGCCTGCCTCGGGCCACACCTGCTTCATGTTCGACTCGGCCGAGTAGGCGAGGAACCGCCTGGCCACGGCGGTGGAGCCGGTGAAGACCAGGGTGTCCACGTCCGGGTGGAGACCGAGAGCACGCCCGGTCGTCTCCCCCGGGCCGGGCACGACGTTCAGTACGCCGCCGGGAAGGCCGGCCCGCGAGGCGAGTTCGGCCAGCAGCAGTGCCGACAGCGGGGACTGCTCGGCGGGCTTCAATACGACGCTGTTGCCCGCGGCCAGGGCGGGCGCCAGCTTCCAACTCGCGATGTCGAGGGGGAAGTTCCAGGGCACCACCGCGCCCACGACGCCCAGCGGGGCGCGGCGCACCAGGGCGAGGCTGCCGGGCGGGGCCGGGGCGACCTCGTCGTAGAGCTTGTCGACGGCCTCGGCGTACCAGGCGAAGACGCCGGCCGCGCCGGGCACGTCGGTGCCGTGGGACTCCGCGATGGGCTTGCCCATGTCGAGGGTGTCGCAGAGGGCGAGTTCCTCGCTGTTCTCCTCGATGAGGCGGGCGAGGGCGAGCAGGACCCGCTTGCGCTCGGCGGGTGCGGTACGCGACCAGCGGCCGTCCTCGAAGGAGGTGCGGGCCGCGGTCACGGCCCGGTCGACGTCGGCGGCCGAGCCGGCCGCCACTTGGGCGGTGGTCTTGCCGGTCGCGGGGTTCACGGTCGGGACCCACCGGTCGTCGGCGGGGTCGCTCCACGCTCCGTCGATGAACAGGCGCGTGCGTGGCGTGAGGTCGGCGGCGCGCTGCCGCCAGTGGGCGTACGTCTGCATGCTGTGGCCTTCGATTGCGTCGTGGGACGTGGGCGAACCGGTGCCCGTTCGGACCGGGTGTGGCCCGGGCCGTCTCGATCGGGTGTGGCCCGGCCCCTTTCGAGGAGGCCGTCCGGAAACGGCGGGCGCGACGGGGCGGGCGGCTCGGCAGCGCGTGCCTGCGCCGGTTTCTTTGAGTCGAGATTCAAACAATAGGTGAACCGGCCGTCAATGCTTTCGGCTGAAAGTTCTTGCGAAGACTGAGCCGGGTATCAGAGAATTGGCCACCATGGGGAAAGCCGGTAGACCACGCAACCAGACGGCACGCAGGCAGGCCCTCGTCTCCGCCGCGGGACGGGCCATCGCGGAGCGCGGGCTTGAGGGCCTGCGCATCAAGGACATCGCGGACGCGGCGGGCGTCTCCCAGGGCTCGGTCCTGTACTACTACCCCGAGCTCGACGACCTCGTACTGGAGGTGCACCGGGGCGCGGTCGAGAGCTACCTGTCCTCGCGGCAGCGGGCCTACGACGAGGCACCCGCCGATGATCCGGCGGCACGGCTGCGGGCCCTGCTGCACAGCGGTCTGCCGAGCATGACGGACGATCCGGTCCACGGGCTGCTGTACGAACTGCACCGGCGCGCCGGCCGCAGCCCGGGCCACGCCGAGCTGATGACCTCCCTCTTCGCCCGGGAGGTCGCTCTCTACACGACCGCCCTCGAGGTCGGCGCCGCGACGGGTGCGTTCTCCCTCGCCGCGCCCGCGCACGATCTGGCGCACGGGCTGGTGGCCATGGAGGACGGCTACGGTCTGCACATCGTCAGCCGCAACGCGGCTCTGCGGCCCGACAGGGCCCGTGAGCTGATTCTGGCCCATGCCAGGGCGGTGACGGGCTGCGCCGGTCTGTAGGGCTCGGCGGGCACCGCCCGGGTCCGTCCCCGGTGAGCGGCTGCCGGCTCAGGCCTCGGTGGACCGGGCGGCGGCGATCTCCCGCAGCAGGTCCATCACCGCTCGGGCGCGGGCGGTCTGGGTCACGCCCTCCAGGGAGGCGATCCTGACTTCGAGCGGGGAGGCGTCCCGGAGCTGGAGTTCCGCGATCTCGCCGCCGCCGTAGGTCTGACTGGTCGCCGGGCGCTGGTTGAGCACGGAGTAGCCGAGTCCCCGGGCCACCAGGGAGCGCACGGTCTCGTAGCTCTGGGTGCGGTAGCGGACGTCGGGCGCGGTGCCGGTGGCGGCCACCAGCGAGCGGAAGTAGTCGCGGCTGTGGGGAAGGTCCAGCAGGACGAGCGGTTCCGTGGACAGTTCGGCCAGCTCCACACTGCCCTGGCCGGCCAGCGGGTGATCGGCCGGGACGATGACATAGGCGGGGGCGCGGGCGATCGTCTCGCTGCGCAGGTCCGGCTCGGCGGACAGACCGAGGTGGTAGGTGAGGGCGAAGTCGATGCGTCCCGCCGCCAGGGCGTGGACGAGCTGGTCCGTCTCCGCCTCCAGCACGTCGATCTCGATGCCCGGATACCGTCTGGTGCACTCGCTGAACAGGTGGGGCAGGTAGTAGGGGGCCAGGGTCACGAAACATCCGACGGCCACCGGCCCGGAGATGGTCTCGCCCTCTCCCCGGGCCTCCCGCTCGACCTCGCGGGCGCGGGCCAGCAGATCCCGCGCCTGCTGCTGGAGCCTCTCCCCGGCGGGTGTGAGGGTCAGCCCCCGGCCCCGCCGGCGGATGAACAGCTGCGCCTGGAGGTCGCGCTCCAGGTTGTGGATGGCCGTGGACACGGCGGACTGCGCGATGTGCAGCTCCGCCGACGCCTCCGTCATCGAACCGCGTTCGGCGGCGACGAGGAAATAGCGGAGCTGGACGAGCGTGAAACCCACTGGTGCCGTCATACGTGACCCTTGCGCCGGCCGATCCGTGTCGCAGTCGACCTTATGCGGCACCGCCTAGCGCACCTCGGCGGCCGCCGCTTCGGGCACGTCCTCGGGCACGTTCTCGGGCACGTTCTCGGGCATGTCCTCGGGCATGTCCTCCGGGCGCAGCAGGGCGGAACCGGCGGTCTCCCGCAGGGACAGGGCGGCCACGAGACCGGCGACGGCGAACACCATCAGGTACGGGCCGGGCACCAGGGTGCTGCCGGTCACGGAGATGAGCACGGTCATCAGGTACGGCACGGTGCCGGCGAACAGCGCGGCGGTCACGTTGTAGGCGATGGACAGGCCGCTCTGACGCGTGCGGGTGGGGAAGGTCTCCGCCGACCACACCGCGTACGTGCCGAGGATGGCCGCCAGGATCACGCCGAGCAGCAGACCGGCGATCCAGGTCCCGGCGAGCCCGGTCCGCATCAGGAGGAAGGCCGGGGTGGAGACGACCAGCAGGGCCGCCGTCGCCCCGACGAACACCGGTTTGCGTCCCACCCGGTCGGACAGCAGGCCGAACAGCGGCACGAGCACCAGCCCCAGCAGCGAGATCACCGTGGACAGCAGTGCGGCGCTGTCGGCCGAGTGGCCCAAGTGGTCGGTCTCGTAGGTGACGAGGTAGGTCAGCACCGCGTAGAAGGGGACGTGCATGGCCGCCATCAGGCCTGCGGCCTGGAGCAGTTGCCGCTTGTGGGAGCGCATCAGCTCCCGCGCGGGGCTGCGTGGGACGGAGTCGTTGGCTTCGAGCATCCGGTACTCGGGGGTGTCCTCGATCTTGTTGCGGATGATGAAGCCGATGACGCCCAGCGGCGCGGAGACGAGGAAGGGGACGCGCCAGCCCCAGGAGGTCAGCTGGCCGTCGTCGAGTCCCGTGGACAGCAGCAGGAACGCGAACGAGCCGGCGAGAAAGCCCAGCAGGGAGCCGACCTCCAGCCAGCTCACCCCGAATCCGCGACGGCGCCGGGGCGCGCTCTCGGCGAGGAAGCTCGCCGCGCTGCCGAACTCGCCGCCCGCGGCGAAGCCCTGGATCAGCCGCAGGAGCACCAGGAGCACCGGGGCGGCGACCCCGATCGACGCGTAGCCGGGCAGCAGACCGATCGTCAGGGTCGCGCCGGACATCATGAAGATGACCAGCGACAGGGTGCGCTTGCGGCCGATCCGGTCGCCGAGCGGTCCGAACACCAGGGCACCGACCGGCCGGATGCCGAACGACACGGCGAACACGCCGAACACGGCGAGCAGCCCGGTCGTGCTGTTCTCGGCCGGGAAGAACACGGTCGCGACGGTACCGGCGAGATAGGCGTAGGCAGCCCAGTCGAACCAGTGCACGAACACGCCGACGGCTCCCGCGGCGACGCTCCTGCGCAGTGCGACCGCGTCGGTGGCCACCACGGCTTCGGTCGTCGTGGCGCCGCTGTTACAGGTGCGCATACGCGCCTCCTTGTGGGGATGGGTGACGAGCCGGGAGTAGTGCGGGTGCCCGTGCCCTCAGAGCGCGGGCAGGCCGGTGAGGGAGGCGGGGCTGGTGAGTTCGCGCAGTTCCGCCTCGGTCAGCAGCTCGCGCTCGCGTACGAGGTCGAGTGCGGGTCTGCCGGTGTGGTGCGCCTCGAGCGCGAGGGCGCAGGCGGTCTCGTAGCCGAGTGCGGGGCTGAGCGCGGTGACCAGTCCGGTGGAGGCCGCGACTGTCTCCGCGAGCCGGTTCCGGTTGGCGGTGATGCCCCGTACGCAGTGTTCGGTGAGGACTCCGATGCCCGCCGTAAGGTGGTCGAGGCCGGCGCTCAGGCTCCGGTGGATGACCGGTTCGAAGGCGTTGAGCTGGAGCTGCCCGCCCTCGGCGGCGAGGGTGACGGTCACGTCGTTGCCGATGACCTCGAACGCGATCTGGTTGACCGCCTCGGGGATCACCGGATTGACCTTGCCGGGCATGATGGACGATCCGGCCTGCCGTGCGGGGAGGTTGATCTCGCCGAACCCGGCCTGCGGTCCGGAGGACAGCAGACGCAGGTCGTTGCAGATCTTGGACAGTTTCACGGCGATGCGCTTGAGCACGCCGGACAGCTGGACGAAGACACCGACGTCCTGGGTGGCCTCGATGAGGTCGGGCGAGGACACGAGCGTCGGGATACCCGTCAGCCGGCGCAGATGCTCCATCGCGCGCTCCCGGTAGCCCGGGCGGGCGTTGAGCCCGGTCCCGATCGCCGTGCCGCCGAGGTTGAGTTCGTGCAGCAGCAACCTGGCCTCGGCGAGCCGCAGTTCGTCCTCGGCGAGGGTGGCGGCGAACGCCCCGAACTCCTGGCCCAGCGTCATGGGTACGGCGTCCTGGAGCTGGGTGCGGCCCATCTTCAGTACGTCGGCGAACTCGGCGGCCTTGGTCTCGAAGGCCTCGCGCAGGCCGGCCAGGGCGGCGAGCAGTTCGGCGATGTGCGCGTCCAGCGCCAGCTTCACCGCGGTCGGATAGACGTCGTTGGTGCTCTGCCCGAGGTTGACGTGGTCGAGGGGGTGCAGGACCGCGTACTCCCCGCGGGAGCGTCCGAGCAGTTCCAGTGCGCGGTTGGCGATCACCTCGTTGGCGTTCATGTTGGTCGACGTGCCCGCGCCGCCCTGGATGAGGTCGACCACGAACTGGTCCCGCAGCGCGCCGTCACCGATCTCGGCGCAGGCGTCCGTGATCGCCGACGCGAGTGCGCCGTCCAGCGCGCCGACCTCGGCGTTGGCGCGGGCCGCGGCGTGCTTCACCGCCGCCAGGGCGCGGATCAGGTGCGGCCGGGCGGCAAGGGTCTCCCCGGTGAGGGGGAAGTTGGCCACCGCTCGGACGGTCTGCGCGCCGTAGTAGGCGTCCGCCGGCACGTCGACGTCGCCGAGCATGTCGTGCTCCGTCCGGTACCGGGTGGCCGCCGCGCCGGTGTGCCGGGGGCCTGGGGTCGGGGGCATCGGTGTCCTCCGGGTCGTCGGGGATCGAGGGGGCCGGTGAACGGCACGCCGGGCGTCGCGGGAAGGCGGTCCGGGGCGAGCGGGCCGAGCGGCCGGCGGGCGAAGGCCACCGCGCCGGCCGCCACGCCGAGGGTGTCGGCGCGGCGCCGAATGGCCGCGGGCAGCCGCCGGCGGCCATGGTGGACCCCGTCGGACCGTCCGAGGATGACCACTGCCGGACCGGCCCCGGGCAGAGCGTCTCCCGGGTGCTTCCACGGCGCGCGAGCCGGCCGCGCGGCCATGGCGTCGGCCGCCCACGTCACGCCGCCGCTCCCCCGGTCGGGACGCTTCGGTCCACGCCGGTCCAGGCCAGTGCGATCGCCCCGTCGAGCAGGGCCCGCCGCGCCGCCGCGCCCACGCAGTACGCGGCGAACTCGTGCTGGTGGTTGGTGGCGGGCAGGGATCCGATGCCGATGTAGGGGTGAATGGCCGGCACCACCTGCGAGACGTTGCCCATGTCGGTGGAGGCGCGGTTCATCCGCGCGGCCTGGCCGGGCGGCGCGAACTCCCGGCCCAGGGCGAGGGCGTTCGCACGGTAGTGCCCGAGGGCGGTGTCGTCCGTACGGAACTCCGCGTACGGCTTGCTCTCCGGCTCGATCTCCAGCTCGCAGCCGGTGGCGAGGGCACCGGCCTCGAAGGCCCGCATGACCCGCGGCTCCAGCTCGGCCAGTTCGGCGAGTGTCTCCGCCCTTACGTACCAACGGCCGTTCGACCGCTCCGGGATGGCGTTCGGGGCGTCCCCGGCGTGGGTCACCACACCGTGCACCCTGGCCGAGGCCGGCAGTTGCTGGCGCAGCAGACCGATCGCGACCTGGGCCACGGTGAAGGCGTCGGCCGCGTTGACCCCGGCCTCCGGATAGGCCGCGGCGTGCGCGGACTTCCCGGTGTAGGAGATCCTGGAGTGGCTGACCGCGAACGGGCGGGCCTCGGCGACGTCGACCGGCGCGGGGTGCACCATCATCGCGAGGTCCACTCCGGCGAAGGCGCCCCGGTCGAGCATCTCGATCTTGCCGCCGCCGCCTTCCTCGGCCGGGGTGCCGTAGACCTCGACGGTGAGGCCGGCGTCGTCGGCGACGGCTGCCAGGCCGAGCGCGGCCCCCACCGAACTCGCGGCGATGAGGTTGTGCCCGCAGGCGTGGCCGAGGCCCGGCAGCGCGTCGTACTCGGCGCACAGCGCGATCCGGACGGGCCCGCTGCCGAACCGGGCGAGGAACGCCGTCTCCAGACCCAGGTAGGACGAGGTGACGTCGAATCCGGCGCGGTCCAGCAGTTCCGGTACGGCGGCGGCGGCCCGGTGTTCCTCCCAGGCGGTCTCCGGGTCGGCGTGCAGCCGCTCGGAGAGGCCGATCAGCTCCTCGGCCCGGCGGTCGACCGCCTGCCGGGCCGCCTCCTTCAGCGCGCCCGTCACAGGTCGCCCGGGACGCCGTAGGAAGGAGCGGCGGCGGGGTCGAGTCCGCGCCGCACGTAGTCGTCCCGCTGCGGCAGCCAGACGTCGAGGAGTTCGCCGAGCCGGTCCACGGGATCCTCCGCCCAGTCCACCCGCAGGTCGGTCACCCGCCAGTCCACGTCCGCGACGACCGCCAGGCCCGCGGAGTACACCGGCCCCTCCTCGCCGCCGGCCGCGACGGCGGCCTTCAGGGCGGTGAGCAGACGCTCCTCGAGCTCCCCGGTGGCCGTGGCGTAGGCGTCGAGGAGAACGCCGGGGATGTGCGCGCCGGACAGCATGTTGCCGGCCGCCACCGCGCCGTCCGCGGTGGCCGAGGCGTGCTTGCCGAGGGTCCGCGAGCCACTGTGGGCGAACCCGGCACCGGAGCGGCCCAGCACGGTCAACTGCCGGTACTCGATGGACTTCGCGTTCCGCGCCGCGCCGGTGACGTCGGCCAGGGCGCGCTCCGCGTCGCCGTGGTCGGCGAGCCCGTCCAGCAGGCTCGTGCCGAGCGTGGGGTCGGTGACGTTCTGCGAGGCCGCCGCGCCGACCCCGGGCCGCAGATGGACGACCCGGGCGGCGACCGCCGGACTCGACGAGCTGGCCACGATGCCGAACCGCTCACCGTCGCGTACCACCAGGGAGAAGGTCATGCCCGCGCCTCCTCGGGGATCACGGCGACCGCGTCGATCTCGCACAGCCACTCCGGGCGGGCCAGGGCGGAGACCACCAGGCCGGTGGAGATGGGGTGCACGCCCTTGGTCCAGCGGCCCACGGTGCGGTACACCGCCTCGCGGTAGCGCGGGTCGATCAGGTAGATGGTCAGCTTGACCAGATGCTCCATCCGGCTGCCCGCTTCTTCGAGCAGCATCTTGATGTTGGCCATCGCCTGCTCGGCCTGGGCCTCGGCGTCACCGATGCCCACGGACTCGCTGGTGTCGAGGTTCTGGCCGATCTGGCCCCGGACGTACACCGTGTCGCCGGCGACGACGGCCTGGCAGAGGTCGTTGTCGAGGTTCTGCTCGGGATAGGTGTCGCGCGTGTTGAACGGCCGGATCCGGGTGTGCCCGCCGGCGACGATCGGGGCCCGTGCCTGGCTGCCCTCGCTCGTGGAGGTCATCGTCTGCTCCTCAGTTCGTCAGGGTCGCCGGCGTGGCGCCGGGCCGGTCGGTGGTGCCGTACGCGAGGTAGCCGCGCTGGGTCGTGATGTGGTCGGCGACATATCTGGCGTCGTGCCACACACCCCAGATGAAGCTCGACCCGCGGCGGGACAGCCAGGGCAGGCCCAGGAAGTAGACGCCGGGCTCGCAGGACACTCCTCGCCGCTGGTCCGGCCGGCCGTTCTCGTCGAACGCGTCGACCTCGAGCCAGCCGTAGTCGGTGGCGAAGCCCGTCGCCCAGACGATCGAGGTGACGCCGGCCCCGGCCAGGTCGAGTTCCAGAAGGGGACTGGTGACGCAGTCCGGGTCCGGCCCGAGGACGTGGGCCTCCGGCTCCTCGGGGAGGTCGAGCCCGTTGCGCTCGACGTACGCGTCGGCCGCCCGCAGGAACGCGAGGTACTTGTCGTCGCCGAGCGCGATGTTCGCGGCGAGATCCGGCGCGAAGCGCAGCACGCCGTCGTCGTAGGACGCGGTCAGGCCGACGAGCTCGATTCCGGTGCCGGCCAGGGCGCGGAAGTCCACGGTGTGGCCGCCGCGGGCGCCGCTGACGGCGATGGTGACGTGTTCGGCACCCCGGGGAGGGGTCTGCGCGTCCCAGATCCCGAGCACACCGAGCCACCAGCAGAAGTCACGTCCGCGGTACTCGCGGGGAGGACGGTCGTGCGGACCGACGGAGAGGAAGACCCGGCGACCGGACCGGCGCAGTTCGTCGGCGATCTGGACCCCCGAGGAGCCGGCCCCGACCACGAGGACCGCACCCTCGGGCAGTTGCTCCGGATTGCGGTACCCGCTGGAGTGGATCTGCGCGGGGACGGCGCCGTCCGGGACGATGGGCGGGATCACGGGCCGCTGGAACGGTCCGGTCGCGGCCACGACGAAGCGCGTGTCGATGGAGCCCTCCGACGTTTCGACCCGGAAGCCGGGCCGGCCGGCGTGCTTGCGCACCGAGGTCACCTCGACACCGCACCGGATCGGGGCACCGATCTTCTCGGCGTACGTGACGAAGTAGTCCGCGACCTGCTCCTTCGAGGCGAAGGCGTCGGGGCCGACGTCGGAGAACTCCAGCCCCGGGAACCGGTCGTGCCACGCGGGCCCGTTGGCGACCAGGGAGTCCCACCGCTCGGAACGCCACCGCTCGGCGATCCGGTGCCGCTCCAGGACGACGTGCGGTACGCCGTGGGCTCCCAGGTGCTCGCTCATCGCGACGCCCGCCTGGCCCGCCCCGACCACGACTACTTCGGTCTCTTCACTCGGCATTTCAGCCTCCACTCAGGCGGTAGTCCATCCCGGTGTCGCGTTGACTGTGCTACCGCACGAGACATCCTGGGACGCCCCCGGAAAACTGTCGAACAGATGTTTCCGGTTTGAGTGATCTGATTTTTGGATTCGGACGCCAGTGGTGGCCGGCCCCCGCGAGCGCTGCGCCGACGCAGGTGCATCAAGGGGCGTGACGCTGGGCGTGTCGGGCGAGGCGGATGGTTACCTTGGGGGGCGGCGCCGGTGATCCGTTGCCGCGTCCGCCCACACGGAAGGGAACTCCTCGATGGTCGAAGAGCCGGTCTTGGTACTTGCGGCAACCGGAGGACAGGGCAGGGCTGTTGTCGACGCCCTGCTGGGCCGCCGGGCCCGGGTCCGCGCGCTGGTGCGCGACCCCGCGCGGACAGCGGCGCGGGAACTGGCCGACCGGGGTGTCGAAGTGATGGCGGGATCCTTGAACGATCGCGGGTCGCTCGCCGCCGCGATGAGCGGGGTGGCGGGCGTCTTCGCGTTCACCACCCCCTTCGAGGCCGGCGTCGAGGCGGAGGTGGACCAGGGACGGGCCATCCTGGCTGCCGCCGGGGAGGCGGGCGTGCCGCATCTCGTGTTCAGCTCGGTCGCCGGTGCCGACCAGGAAAGCGGGGTGCCGCACTTCGAGAGCAAGGCACGCATCGAAGCCGAACTGGCCGCCGGCGACGTGCCTCATACGATCCTGGGGCCGACGTATTTCTTCGACAACGCTCTCGGCGGAGTGGAGCGCGTCCTCAGCGGCGTTCTCGACCTGCCGCTGCCGTCCGACCGGCCGTTGCAGCAGCTTGCCCGCCCCGACCTCGGAGCGTTCGCGGCGGAAGTGCTGCTCGACCCCGCCCGCTACGCCGGGCAGCGCATCGAGCTGGCAAGCGACGCGCCCACGCCCACGCAGATGGCGGCCGCGCTCGGCGCGGCACTGGGACGGGAGGTCCGCCATGAGCAAGTGCCTTTGACGGCGGTCGCCAACCCGGACATGCACGCGATGTGGACGTTCCTGAACGGACCCGGCTACCGCGTCGACATCCCCGCACTCCACGCCGCTCACCCGGAGGTCCCCTGGAGCGGCTTCGCCGACTGGGCGCAGGGCACGTTCGCGAGGGCCCGCTGAAGCGTCCCGTTTGCTGATCCAGCCGCGTCAGGTCTTGCGGAGCGTGGCCATCAGGCCGTGACCGGCGAGGACCGCCGGAAAGCCGCGAACACTTCGTGACCGCATGAACGTTCAGGGAGACAGCCGCCCGCGGAGAGGGCAGTCCGGCTGGCGCCCGGGCCGAGGCCTCACGAAAGCCGGACCCGCCAGGCCAGTACGCCACCGGAGACGCCGGGCCGCAGGCGCACGCGCAGGCGCAGGGCGGTGACGGTCACCGGCTCGTAGGACACGTGGTTGAACGTGTCGGTGGCCGTGCCGTACGCCGAGGCGCCGCTCACCGGCTGCCAGACACCCGCGGGTGACCGGTACTCCAGCTGCCAGGACTGCGGTACCCGGCAGGCGCCGTGGCCGGTGTCGTCGTACCAGTACACCGACACCCCGCTCGTGCGGACCGGCTCGGCGTACTCGTACCGCACCCACTCCTCCGTGCCGGTCCGGTCCCACCAGGTGAAGCGGGGTATGGACTGGTCGAAGGAGTCCACGGGCCCGGCCGTGGCGTTGATGATCAGGGCCTGGGGGCTGTCCACGCCGCTGAAGGACGCGGTGCAGGCGACCCATTCGCTCGCCCGCCGCCCCGATCCCGCCGTGGGAAAGGCGGTGACACGCAGCCGCGCGGCGGCGGACGGGATCAGCGTGATGTGCTCGACCGGCTCGGTGGTGCGCACGGGGCTCTGCTGGAGCGGCGCCGCCACGTCCTGGTCGTCGGCCTGCCAGGCGGGGACACGGCGCGCCTTGGCCTTCATACGGACGGGGGTGCCGGTGTGCGTGAACGGGTTGGCGGCGTGGGCGCGGGTGCGCTCCAGGGTGAAGGAGCGGGCGGGGTCCTTCTCGTCCAGTACCAGGGCGTAGTTCCACGGCGAGGCCGGACGCACCTCGTACTCGGGCCAGTCCGCGGTGCCGGCGAACCGCGTCCACTCCTCCTCGATCCGGAGGGAGTAGGTCAGCGGACCGTGGTCGACGGAGACCGAGTCGCGGTTCGCGCCCCAGGTGCGCACGGTGGTGCGCATGGGCAGGCGCAGTTCCACGGTGTCGCGGTGCCGCCAGGGGCGGTCAAGGACCAGGTACCCGCCGCTGCCGCGGGCCTGCGCGGGGCGGTCGTTCACCAGCACCGAGGGGGCCTGGCACCAGCCCGGCACGCGCAGGTAGAGCGGGAAGCGCACCGTCCGGGGTGTGGACAGGGTGAAGGTGACGGTCTCGCCGAACGGGTAGTCGGTGCGTTCGGCGATGGTGACCGTGGTGCCGTCGGCGACGTCGGCGCGCACCGAGGACTCCGCGTACAGCGAAGCGCACAGGCCGCCGTCGGCGCTGGCCAGCCAGAGTTCCTCGGCGTAGTAGGGCCAGCCCATGCCGTAGTTGTGCGGGCAGCAGCGGTACTGGTGGATGCCGGGCATGTACGCCTGCATGGCGAAGCGGTTGTCGAACTGGCCATGTGACTTGGGGACGTTGTCGAGCTGGATGCCGTTGGCGGAGGTCGCGTAATGGATGCCCTGCTGCAGCGGGTCGAGCGCGGCCGGCAGCATGTTCAGCGCCAGCTCCTCGCAGCGGTCGGCCCACACCGCGTCGCCGGTGATGCGGGTGAGCAGCTGATGGCTGTGCATGAACTCGACGATGCCGCAGGTCTCGAAGCCCTGGCGGGGATCGTGGTAGCCGCTGCGGGCGTTCTCGTCCCCGGCGAAGCCGCCGCCGGGGAACTGCCCGTACCGGCGCATCACGGTGTCGTAGACGCGGTAGGTGGCGTCGCGGAAGGACGGGCCGCCTGCCAGAACGCCGTACTGGGCCGGTTCGCGGAACCCCTGGGCCAGGTTGACGTTGTGCCAGGTGGGTATCGCGGTGGTGTAGTCGGCGCTGTTGGCGTGGATCTTGTGCACCAGGTCCAGCAGCCAGGAGTCGCCGGTGCGGTTGTACAGCCAGTAGGCCGTGTCGATGGTGTCGCCGCAGCGGGCGGAGCCCCAGCCCCGTCCGAACAGTGCGGCCGGCTGCGTGTCGAGGTACTTCAGCCACCCTCGCAGCGCCGGGACGACCCGGTCGTCGCCGCTGTACTCGTGCCAGGTGCGCAGCGCGTCCAGCACCGGCATGTACGGCCAGAAGTCCGGGCCGCCGTTGAGCGCCGTGCGCAGTGCGGACGGGCCGAAGAAGCCGTCCGGCTGCCGGGTGGCCAGGATGCGGTCGATCCAGGCGCGGGTCAGCTCCAGGGTCCTGGCGTCGCCGGTGACGTAGCCGAGGTCGCCGAAGCCGCGCAGCCAGTAAGGCAGTTCCTCCCAGCCGTCCCTGTCGGGCACGGCCCAGCCGCTGGTGGCCGGGGACAGGTACTCGGAGATCTCCGGCAGGCGCCCGTTGAGGCCGTTGAGCTGGAGGTCGAGCTGTTCGCGCAGCCAGCCCTTGGGGGTGACGCTGCCCGGGGGAAGCCGCAGAAAGGGCTCCTGTCGCAACGGGGCCCGGTTGACCGGGTAGCGGCTGAGGGCACGGACGGGGCCGACCAGGCGCACCGGCGGCCGGGGCGCGGCTGCCTGCGCGGGCAGACCCGCCGTTCCGGCCAGCGCGGCGCCACCGACGACGGCCAGTGAGCGGTTGAGGAACGCGCGACGTTCCATGCGGACGTCCTTCCTTGACTGTCAAAGGTGGGACAGGGCGGTGGGACGACGAGGAGACCAAGGAGGCCGCCGGCAGGCGGCGGTCGTGGTGGCGGGTGACGGCCGCGCGTGCGGACCGGTCGGCGGCGCTGTGCGGACGCGGCGCCAGCGCGCCTTATAACGTTGGAGAGACTGCCGCCGACAGGAATGACAGCATGTGCGAGCAGTCGTGTCCAGACCTTGAACGGCCCGTGCTCGCCGCTGACTTGGAGGTCTTCCAGTCGCGGCCGTGCCGGTTCGCATCGGTTGGGGTTCGGGGTCTGGACAGGGTTGTGAGGGCCCTGCTTTCATGCTCCCGCGCCGACTTTTCCAACGTTATACAAGACGCTTCCGCTGCGCTTCCCGCTGTGCCGCGCGGCGCGAGCGTCTCCTTCGGCGCAGGTTCAGGCGTGGACAATTTCCGTTACGGAAAGGGTGAGCATGAGCCCAGGCAGACTCCGAATACCCTTCCTCGGCCGACTCGCTGCGTTGCTGCCACTGCTGCTGGGAGCCGCGTTGCTGGTCCCGGCCCAGGTGAGTGCCGCACCCGCTGCGGCGTCCCCTCCCTCCGCCGAGGCCGCCGATCTCGGCCTGCGAGGTGACTACTACCGGATGTCCAGCACCACGGCGCTGGACTTCGCGTCGTACACCGGCACCCGGATCGACAACTCCCTCTACGTCGACGACCTGCTGCCCACGCTGCGCGCCTACGCCGGGACCACGGACAACGTCGCGGTGCGCTGGACGGGCCGGCTCCAGGTGCCCGCGGACGGCGTCTACACCTTCTACATCAAGGGCGACAACGGTTTCCGGATGTCCCTCGACGGGGCCGGCGTGATCGACCACTGGACCACCGACTGGGACGTCCAGACCACCTCCGAGGCGATCACCCTGACGGCCGGTCCGCACGACCTCGCGGTCGACTACAACCAGGGCAACGGCGGCGCCTACCTGCACACCGAGTGGTCGGGGCCGGGCTTCTCCCGGCAGCCGATCCCCGACTCGGCGCTGCGCCTGCCGGCCGGCTTCTCCCCCGCCGACGCCAAGGGCACCGTCGCCACGACCGGACGGACCGCCACGATCGAACTGCCCTCCGCCGTGAAGGCCGTTCCGGCCGACGCGGCCAAGCATCTCGCGGTGGTCTCCGGAGGCACCCTCTGGTCCCCCACCGTGGCCAGGGACCCCAAGAACGCCTCCAGGCTCCTGGTCACCCCGGGCAAGGACGACACTCCTGTCTCCCTCAACGCCGACGTGCGGATCAGCTACGACGGCAAGGGCGGCATCACCACCGCCGACGGCGGACTCGGGCCCTTCTCCGTGGTGGCGCAGAACAACTCCACCTGGTACTTCGCCACCAAGTGGGCCAAGGACGTCTCCACCGACAACGCCCTGCCCGAGTACCCGCGGCCGCAGCTGACCCGCAAGAACTGGCAGAACCTCAACGGCACCTGGCAGTTCCAGGCCACCGAGCAGGACGCCGCGCTGCCCACCGGCAAGCTCACCGGGAAGATCCTGGTGCCGTATCCGATGGAGTCGGCCCTGTCCGGCGTCGCCGAACACCACGACTGGTCGCTGTACCAGCGCACCTTCACCGTGCCGAACGGCTGGAAGGTGGGATCGGGCAACCGGCTGCGGCTGAACTTCGGCGCGGTGGACCACGAAGCCTGGGTCTACGTCAACGGCAGGCAGGTCGCCCACCACCTGGGCGGCTACGAGGAGTTCGGCGCCGACGTCACCGACGCGCTCTCCGGACGCGGGCAGCAGACCCTGCTGGTGAAGGTCAAGGACACCACGAACGACAAGTACGCGCTCGGCAAGCAGTCCACCGACCCGAGCGGCATCTGGTACACCCCGACCTCAGGCATCTGGCAGACCGTCTGGATGGAGCCCGTCGCCGCGGCGAGCGTCGACTCGCTGGTGCTCACCCCGGACCTGGCGGACAACTCGCTCTCCGTCACCGTGCGCCCCGCCGCCGGGACCGCCCCGACGGCGAAGGTCACCGCCACCGCCTACGCCGGCAACAAGGCCGTGGGATCGGTCACCGGCCGGCCCGGTACCGCCCTGCGCATCCCGATCAGCAAGCCGCACCTGTGGAGCCCGGACGACCCGTACCTGTACAACCTCAAGGTGACCCTGGACGGCGGACGTGCCGGAAAGGACGAGGTCGGCTCCTACTTCGGCATGCGGTCGATCGAGGTCGCCCCGGTCGGCGGCGTCAACAAGATCGTGCTCAACGGGAAACCCACCTTCGTGATGGCCACCCTGGACCAGGGGTTCTGGCCGGACGGCCTGTACACCGCGCCGACCGACGAGGCCCTGAAGTACGACCTGGTGGAGCACAAGAAGCTCGGCTTCAACGCGGTGCGCAAGCACATCAAGGTGGAGCCGGCCCGCTGGTACTACTGGGCCGACCGGCTCGGTCTGATGGTGTGGCAGGACATGCCGAGCCGTATGACGGCGGCGGCGGGCACACCGGAGACCCAGACCTTCGTCGACCAGGTGCACACGATCGTCGACCAGCACATCAGCAGCCCGTCGATCGTCATGTGGACCATGATGAACGAGGGCTGGGGCGAATGGAGCAAGGCCGCCACCGGTGAGCTCGCGGACGCGGTCAAGAAGCAGGACCCGTCCCGTCTCGTGGATGCCCACTCCGGAGTCAACTGCTGTGCCTCCAAGGGTGATTCAGGTCGAGGTGACATCATCGACTTCCACGACTACCACGGCCCGGCGAACCCCGCCCCCGACGCCACCCGGGCGTCCGTCGACGGGGAGCACGGCGGCTACTCGTACGTCGTTCCGGGTCACATCCTGGGGACCGCCGGCGGTCAGGACTACGGTGACGCCGCCACCAGCACCGAGGAGCTGACCAAGGCATACGTGGAGAACACCAGGAAGCTGATCCAGCGCGCCTCCTGCGGGCTCTCCGGCTCGGTCTACACCCAGGTCACGGACGTGGAGGGCGAGCTCAACGGCCTGCTCACCTACGACCGCAAGGTGGTCAAGGTGCTCCCCGGCCCGGTGCGGGAGATCAACCAGCAGGTCATCGCGGCGGGCTCCGCCGCGGGCGGGGTGAACGTCCCGCCGGGCACCCCGGGACCGGCCGGAGTGTCCTGGTGGCCGCTGCACCAGCAGACCGGCACGGTGGCCACGGACGTCGCCGGCGGACACGACGGCACCCTCAAGGGCGGCGCGACCTGGACCTCCGGGCCGAACGGCGGCGCGCTGCAACTGGACGGCACGACCGGTTACGTCGACGCCGGCGCGCCCGTCCTGGACACCGAGAAGGGCGACTACTCGGTGGCCGCCTGGGTCCGGCTGGACGACAAGGGCCACTTCAGCACCGCGGTGTCCGTCGACGGCGACAAGAGCAGCGTCTTCTACCTCCAGTACTCACAGGCCGACAAGCGGTTCGCGTTCAGCTTCTCCGGCGCTCGGGCGCTTGCGAACAGCATCGGTGAGCCGCAGGCCGGCAAGTGGTACCACCTGGTCGGCAGCTACAGCCACCGGGACGGGGCGCTGCGGATCTACGTGGACGGCACCGAGGCGGGCTCCACCCGCGCCTGCAACGGGGAGGTGCCCACCGGAAACCTGGTGATCGGCCGCGGCAAGTACAACGGCGGCCCGGTCGACCACTGGACCGGTGCGATCGCCGACGTCCACGCCTACGACCGTGCCCTGAGCGGGGCCGAGGTGGCCTCGCTGGCAGCCCACGAACCCGCCACACCCAGGCGGTGACGAGGGCGGGAGGCCCCCGGTCCACCACGGGGGCCTCCCGGCCCCGCCCGCTGCCCCCGACCTGGCCTGACCTGCCCCCTGCCCCTGCCCCTGCCCCTGCCCCTGCCGAGAACGTGTGCGACGCCGCATTCCCACCCTGCGGCCCCTTCGGTGCCCCTTCGGCGATCCGGACGACGTCGTCGACCTCGCCGTGACACAGCAGTCGCCCCACCACGCAAGGAGTGCAACGACCATGACCAGCCCTCGCAGATCCCGTCTCGTGGCCGCCGTCTGCCTCGCTGCCGCCGCGGCCCTCGCCGCCGGCTGCTCCAAGGAGGAGGGCGGCGGCACGGCCTCCTCCGACACCAGCCAGGGCGCCCAGGTGGTGCAGTCGCCGTCCGCCGACTCCTCGGGGTCGGGCTGCACCCTGGAGGCCTACGGCGCCACCAGGATCGACCTGAAGAACGCGGTCGTCGGCTTCTCGCAGTCCGAGAAGGAGGCCAACCCCTTCCGGATCGCCGAGACCCAGTCCATCAAGGACGAGGCCGCCAAGCTGGGCGTCAAGAAGCTGCTCACCACCAACGCCCAGTCCCAACTGTCCAAGCAGATCAGCGACATCAAGGACATGCTGGCTCAGGGCGCGCAACTGCTGATCGTGGCGCCGCTGAACTCCGACGGCCTGGAACCGGCGCTCCAGGCCGCCGCGGCCAAGCATGTGCCCGTGATCACCGTCGACCGCAAGCTCAACGCCACCGCCTGCAAGGACTATGTGGCCTTCCTCGGCTCGGACTTCGTCGAGCAGGGCAAGCGGGCCGCGGACGCGATGATCCAGGTGACCGGCGGCAAGGGGAAGGTCGCGATCCTGCTGGGCTCGTCCGGGAACAACGTCACCACCGACCGCACCAAGGGCTTCGTCGACCAACTCAAGGCCAAGGCCCCGGGCCTGGAGATCGTGGCCCAGCAGACCGGTGAGTTCGCCCGCGACAAGGGCCAGCAGGTGATGGAGCAGCTGATCCAGTCCAAGCCGGACATCACCGCCGTGTACGCGGAGAACGACGAGATGGGCCTGGGCGCCGTCACCGCCCTCAAGGGAGCCGGCAAGAAGCCCGGCAAGGACGTCAAGGTCATCTCCATCGACGGCACCCGCAACGCGGTGCAGGCCCTGGCCGACGGCCAGTACAACGGGGTGATCGAGTCCAACCCCCGGTTCGGCCCGCTGGCCTTCGAAACCGCGCAGAAGTTCTTCGCCGGCGAGTCCATCCCGGAGAACGTGATCATCTCCGACCGCGCCTACGACGCGTCCAACGCCAAGGACTCCCTGTCCGGAGCCTACTGACACGCCCTCGGGCCACCCGGGCCGCCCCTGACCGGGCGGCCCGCTCCCCGCTGACCGACCGACGGAAGGCCTGACCCCATGGCACCCCCCGAAGCGGCTGTCGCCGCACCGCATCCGGACGCGGACGGCGCCGCGCCACCGACGGTGCTGGAGGCCGTCGGCGTCGGCAAACGCTTCGCCGGCGTGGTGGCGCTCGACGACGTCTCCCTGACGCTGCGCCGCGGTGAGATCCACGCCCTGGTCGGCGAGAACGGCGCCGGCAAGTCCACGCTGATCAAGGTGCTCACCGGCGTGCACCGCCCCGACACCGGGGAGCTGCGCCTGGGTGGGCGGCCGGTCTCGTTCGCCCGGCCGCACGAGGCGCAGCAGGCCGGCGTCTCGACCATCTACCAGGAGGTCAACCTCGTCCCGATGATGAGCGTGGCGCGGAACATCTTCCTGGGCCGCGAGCCCAAGAACCGCCTGCGCCTGATCGACTTCCCCCGGATGCACCGGGAGGCGGCCGAGTTGCTGGCCGGCTTCGGGGTCACGGCCGATGTGCGCCGCCCCCTGAACACCCTGGGCGTGGGCACCCAGCAGATGGTGGCACTGGCCCGGGCCGTCTCGGTGCGGGCCCGGGTGGTGGTGATGGACGAGCCGACCTCCGCGCTGGAGCCGCGCGAGGTGGAGACGCTCTTCCGGGTCATCGAGGAGCTGCACAGCCGGGACATCGCCATCCTCTACGTCAGCCACCGGATGGACGAGCTGTACCGCATCTGCGACCGGGTCACCGTGCTCCGCGACGGGCGGCTGGTGCACACCGGCGCCCTCGCGGATCTGGACCGGATGCAGTTGGTCTCGATGATGCTCGGCCGGGAGGTCGCCGAGGTCCGCCGGCACGGCGTCACCGGCTTCGGCGCCGCTCACGACGCCGCCCGTGAACCGGTGCTCACCGCTGAGAAGCTGAGCCGCCGTCACCTGCTCGACGAGGTGTCACTGGAACTGCGTCCGGGGGAGGTTCTGGGCCTGGGCGGACTGCTGGGTTCCGGACGTACCGAGACAGCGAAGGCCCTGGTCGGTGCGCTGCCGCTGGACTCCGGCACGGTCTCGGTGGCGGGCAGAGAGCTGCGCCGCCTCTCTCCCGCCGCGGCGATCCGGGCCGGCATCAGCCTGCTCTCCGAGGACCGCAAGGCCGAGGGGATCGTGCCGGGCCTGTCGGTGCGGGAGAACATCGTCCTGGCCGCCATGCCCCGCCTCTCCCGTGCCGGTGTCGTCTCCCGCAGGCAGCAGGACCGCATCGTCGAGATCTTCATGAAGCGGCTGCGGATCAAGGCGGCCGGCCCCGAGCAGAAGGTCGAGGAGCTCTCCGGCGGCAATCAGCAGAAGGTGCTGCTGGCACGCTGGCTCTGTCTGGAGCCCAAAGTGCTGCTGCTGGACGAGCCCACCCGCGGGATCGACGTCGGGGCCAAGGCCGAGGTGCAGGCCCTCATCGACGAACTGGCGCAGGAGGGGCTGGCGGTGCTGCTGATCTCCTCCGATGTCGAGGAGCTGGTGGAGGGGGCGGACCGGCTGGTGGTGCTGCGCGGCGGCGCGGTGGCAGGTGAGCTGGCCGGCGACCTGGTCAGCGAGCCCGAACTGCTGGACATGCTGGCCGCGCACACCCCCGAGCCCGCTGCCGAGGCGCCGCACACACCGCCGCACTCAGCGCCGCACACGGACAAGGAGCAGGAATGACCCAGCTGTCGCCGGCACTGGGACGGAGCGCGGTGCGGCTCGCCGCACCGGCCTGGTTCCAGAAGTACGGCGTCTACACCGCGGTGTCGGTGCTGCTCGCCTTCAACGCCGCGTTCACCGACCACTTCCTGACCGTCGCCAACCTGCGGACCCAGCTGGTGCAGGTCTCCCCGGTCGTCATCGTGGCGCTCGGCATGGCGCTGGTCATCGGCACCGAGGGCGTGGATCTGTCGGTGGGGTCCACGATGGCGCTGGCCGCCGCCCTGCTGCCGCTCTATCTCGGCTACGGTCTGGTTCCGGCGCTGCTCGTGGCGCTGGTGGCCGGGGTCGTCGTGGGCGCGGTCAACGGCACCCTGGTCGCGGTGGTGGGCCTGCAACCCATCGTGGCCACCCTCGCCCTGTTCGTCGGAGGCCGGGGGCTGGCCCTGGTGATGGCCGACGGGCAGCTCAAGCAGATCGTCAACCCGGACCTGCTGGCGCTGGGCAGCGGGGAGGTGCTGGGCATCCCCGTGGTGGTACTGACCGCGGGCGTCCTGGCGCTGGCGGTGGCCGGCGTCGTGCACCGCACCACCTTCGGCCGGCAACTGGTCGCGGTGGGCGGCAACCGGGCCGCCGCCGGACTCGCCGGACTGCCGGTCAAGCGGGTCCTGATCGGCGTCTACGTGCTGTGCGGCGTCCTCGCGGCGCTCGCCGGCGTGCTGGCCACCGCCCGGCTCACCGCCAGTGACCCCTCCGCGCTCGGCAACCTCATGGAGCTGTCCGCGATCACCGCGGTGGTGGTCGGCGGCACGCCGCTGACCGGCGGCTCGGTACGGGTGCTGGGCACCGTCACCGGCGCACTGCTGATGCAGCTGCTGCGGGCCACCCTGGTCAAGCACGATCTGCCGGACTCCACCGCGCAGATCGCCCAGGCCGCCATCATCCTCGTCGCCGTCTACGTCGCCCGGGAGCGCAGGTCCCGATGAAGTCACTCACCACCCCCCGGCAGCTGTCGGCCGCCTTCCGTCCGACGGCGGCGTCCCCCTCCCCCACCTCCGGCCAGGAGCGGATCACGACGCTCCTGCAACGACACGGCGCCCTCGCCGTCCTGGTGGCGGTCGTCCTCGTCTCCTCGTTCGTCTTCCCGTCCTTCGGCACACTCGACAACGCCCAGAACATCGCCGTACAGGCGTCCTTCATCGCCGTCGTCGCCCTGGGCATGACGCTGGTGATCATCACCGGCGGCATCGACCTCTCGGTCGGTTCGGTGTTCGCGCTCGGCGGCGTACTGGCCGCCTGGGCCTCGCAGTACGGTCTCTGGGCCGCGCTGCTGCTGCCGCTGACCGTCTGCGGGGCGATCGGCACACTCAACGGGCTGCTGATCGCACGGGCCGGCATGGCCCCCTTCATCGTCACCCTGGCCACCCTGCTGGGGGCCCGCGGCCTGCTGCTCGCCCTCACCCACGAGGGCGCCACCACCTACCTGGTGCCGCGGGGCTCGGCCTTCGCCGAACTCGGCCAGGGGACGGTGGGCGGCTTCGGGTATCCGGTGATCGTCGCGCTGGCCCTGTTCGCCGCGGGCGGGGCGGTGTTGCAGCGCACCTCGTTCGGCCAGTCGCTGTTCGCGGTGGGCGGCAGCGCCGACGCCGCGACCCTGATGGGGCTGCCGGTGGCCCGCACCCGGGTCCTGGTCTACCTGCTCAGCGGGCTGCTCGCCGGGTTCGCCGGCGCACTCAACGCCGCCCGGCTCTCCTCCGGAGTGACGATCATCGGCGTGGGCATGGAGCTGGACGCCATCGCCGCGGTGGTCATCGGCGGAACCCTGCTGATCGGCGGCGCCGGCTCGGTGAGCGGCACCCTCTGGGGAGTGCTGCTGCTCGCGGCCATCCAGAATCTGATCAACCAGATAGGCTCGCTCAATTCGTCCTACCAGTCCGTGGTCAGCGGCGGCTTCCTCATCGTGGTGGTCGTGGCCCAGCGGTACCTAGCGCGGGCACGCCGCACCTGATGACAGACGCCGTGCCGCAGGACCGTCGCAGTCCTGCGCCCGGCCCGACAAGGAGGGAACGCTGTGGGCGTCAGCCTCAAAGACGTCGCGCTGCGAGCGGGAGTGTCCATCAAGACCGTCTCGAACGTCGTCAACGACTATCCGCACGTCACCCCGGCCATGCGGGCCCGGGTGCAACAGGCGATCGACGAACTCGGCTACCGCCCCAACCTCACCGCGCGCCACCTGCGCAAGGGCCGCACCGGGATCATCGCGCTGGCCGTACCCGAACTCGGCAACCCGTACTTCGCCGAACTGGCCAGCGCGGTCATCGACGCCGCGGCCCGCCACCACTACACCGTGCTCCTCGACCACACCGCCGGCATGCGGGAGAAGGAGATGCTCGTCTGCCAGGGGTTCCGGACCCATGTGATCGACGGTTTGATCCTCTCCCCGATCGAGTTGGAGAACCAGGACCTGCGCGGCCGCACCGACACATCGCCGCTGGTGCTGCTCGGCGAGCGGGAGTACGACGCCCCCTACGACCACATCGCGATCGACAACGTGGCCGCGGCGCGCAGCGCGGTCCGCCACCTGGTGGGGATGGGGCGGCAGCGGATCGCCTTCCTCGGCGCGCGGGCGGAGAGCGCACGGCAGCCCGCCCACCTGCGCCTCCAGGGGTGGCGGGAGGAGCTGGCCGCGTCCGGGCTGCCGCACGACGACTCGCTGGTGGCCCCCACCGACGGCTACGGCCGGGCGGACGGCGCGCAGGCCATGACCGCCCTGCTGGACCGCGGAGTGCGGCCCGACGCGGTCTTCGCCTACAACGACCTCCAGGCGATCGGCGCGATGAGGGTGCTCGGCGAGCGCGGGCTGCGCGTCCCGCAGGACGTCGCGGTGGTGGGGTTCGACGACATCGAGGAGGGCCGCTTCGGGGCGATCACCCTGACCACCGTCTCCCCCGACAAGCAGGCCATCGCCCGGCAGGCCGTCGGCTGCGTCATCTCGCGGCTGACCGGCTCGGCCGACGGCGAGCCGCGCCGGCTGCGGCCGGGCCACGACCTGGTGGTACGCGAGTCCACCCTGGGCCGCCACCGCTGAACCGGCCCGCCACCCCCCTTCCCGAGGACCTCCATGCCCCGACCCGCCCTGCGCTGCTCCCCCTTCGGCACCACGCCCGACGGCACCCCGGTGGAACGCTGGCACCTCGACTCCGGCCGCGGCGTGCGCGCCGAGGTGCTCACCTACGGCGGCATCCTGCACGCCCTGGAGGTGCCGGACCGCAACGGAGTCGCACGCTCGGTCGTCCTGTCCCTGACCGGCACCGAGGACTACGCCGGCCCGAGCCCGTACCTGGGAGCCCTGGTGGGGCGGTACGCCAACCGGATCGCCGGCGGCCGCTTCACCCTGGACGGCCAGGCGCACCGGGTGCCGGTGAACGACCGGGGCCACGCCCTGCACGGCGGCCCGGACGGCTTCGACCGGCGGATCTGGGCAGCCTCGCCCGTGCTGGGCGACGACCGTGCGGGGGTACGCCTCACGCTGCGCAGCCCCGACGGCGACATGGGCTTCCCCGGAGCACTGGACGTCACGGCCACCTACGTCCTCGACGCCCGGGGAACGCTGGCGCTGGACTACCGGGCCGTCACCGACCGACCGACCGTCGTCAACCTCACCAACCACGCCTACTTCAACCTGTCGGGTGCCGGCACGGTGACCGACCACGTGCTCCAGCTGGACGCGGACCGTTACCTGCCGCTGTCCGACGAAGGCATCCCGTACGGGCCCAGCGCGACGACGGCCGGCACCCCCTTCGACTTCACCCGCGCGCACGCCATCGGCGCCCGCCTGCACGATCCCGACCCGCAGCTGCGGGCGGCGGGCGGCTACGACCACTGCTGGGTGCTGCGCCCGCCCTCGGACGGGTCGGCCCTGCGGCGTGCGGCCCGCCTCGAGGATCCGGGGAGCGGGCGCGCCATGGAGGTCTGGACCACCGAACCGGGCCTCCAGGTGTACACCGGCAACCAGCTCGACGGCACGCTCAAGGACGCTGCGGGCCGCCGCCACGAGCGATACGCGGCCGTCTGCCTGGAGACCCAGCACCTGCCCGACTCGCCGAACCACCCGGAGTACCCGAGCACGGTGCTGCGCCCGGGCTCCGTCCTGACCAGCCGCACCGAGTACCGCCTCGTCCCGGGCGGCACTCTGGAGGAGGAGAAGATCTGAAGGCGGGAGAGGAGGCGTGATGCGAACCAGCGACGAGATCTATCACCGGGTCCGCTGGGACCCCCGGTTCGACCCGTCCCGGTTCGTGCTGGGGATCAGCCTGCGTGGGGACGGCGTCGCACGCGTCCCGCTGCCCTCCTTCGTGCCGGGGGGCGACATCCCCTGGCACCGGGTGGTGTTCATCGAGGCGGACGGCGAGGTGGTCTGGGACCGGTCCACGGGCGTGGACCGCGTCGACGCGTCCGGCGCCGGCCGGGTGCGGGACCCGCAGACGGCCCCGGGCTTCGACGCGACCTCCGGCAGCGGCGAGCCCGTCGGTGTCCTCGACGTGTTCCCGACGGCCCGCACGGCGGTGGCCTGGATCCCGCCCGCGGAGCTGTGGCCGCCGGTCCAGGACATCCGCCGGGATTACGATCCGCAGATCCACCGGTGGCCGCCGCACGTCAATGTGCTCTACGGCTTCGTACCGGAGTCCGACTTCGAGCGGGCGGCCCCGCTGCTCGCCGCAGCGACGGCCGCGACACCGGTCTTCACTACCCGGCTGGACGGGGTGCGCACCTTCCGGCACAGGGCGTACTTCACCGTGTGGCTCGACCCGACGGCAGCCGGCGAGGCACCGTGGGCGGACCTGCACCGCGCACTGCGGCAGCGGTTCCCGCGCTGCCGTGGGCCCGCCAAGGACTTCACCCCCCATCTGTCCCTGGGCCGGACCCGGGACCCCCGGCGAGTCACCGCCGACTGCGCCACCCGGCTCGACGCCATGACGGCGACGGTCTGGGAACTCGTCCTGCTCTCCCGCAGGGGCGACGGACCGATGCGGCCACGGGCCACGGTCGCCCTGCGAACGGGCGAGCTCCGCCGACTGCGCACGCCCGGCCCCGAAGCGCCGGGCCCGGAGGACGCGGCATGGCTCGCCGCGATCACCGAAAGGTGAGGCGACCTGTGGCCAGGCCCGGGCGACACCTCGTGACAAGCGCCGGCCGACGAGCGCGACCCGGCAAGAGCACCTCGCCCCACCTCTGGAGGCCGTCCGTTCCGCCCGTCGCCCGTCGCGTGACGAGGGACGGAACGGCAGACGCTAACCCTGCCCGGTGAGGTGCTTCCTGAGGGAGGCGATGACCGCGGGGGCCTCCGCCGTCAGGTAGAAGTGGCCGCCGGGGTAGACCTGGAGGTCGAAGTCGCCGGTGGTGTGGCCGCGCCACGCCTCGGCCTCGGCCATCGATGTCTTGGGGTCGCTGTCGCCGGTGAGGACGGTGATCGGGGCGCGGACGGTGACGTCCGGGGCGCATCGATAGGTCTCGATCGCCTCGTAGTCGCTGCGGATGGCGGGGAGGATCATGCGCAGGATCTCCTCGTCGCCGAGCAGCGCGGTGTCGGTGCCGGCGAGGAGTTTCAGTTCCCGCACGATGCCCTCGTCGGACAGGCGGTGCACCCGCTCGTCGCGGACGGTCGACGGCGCACGTCGCCCGGACGCGAACAACCGGACGAGCTCACCGCCGTCGGCCTCCAGCCGGCGGGTCACCTCGAAGGCCAGGGTGGCGCCCATGCTGTGCCCGAAGAACGTGGTCGGCCGCGCCTTGAGGGCGGGGCCGAGGGCGTCGTAGAGCTGGTCGGCGAGGGTGGCGATGTCCGTGGGTGACACTTCCTTGCGCCGGTCCTGTCGTCCCGGGTACTGCACCGCGAAGACCTCGGCCACGGAGGACAGTTGGGCGGACACGGGGAAGTAGAAGGACGCCGAGCCGCCCGCGTGCGGGAAGCAGTGGAGCTGGGCGGAGCGGGACGGGGCCGGGTGAAAGCACCGGGCCCACAGACTCTCCTCGGTGGATGTGCGAGTTGTCACGCTTTCTTGGACCTTTCGTGAGCGTCGGCATGGTGCCGGGGTGGCATGCGGCGTGTGTCGGCGTGTAGGGGCGGAGCCGCGGCGGGTCCCGCGGGCCGCGGGGGCGGCCCGCGGGGCGGGTCAGTTCAGGCCGAGTTCGTCGTCGAGGAGCGCGAACATGTCCTCGTCCGACGCCCCGTCCAGGTCGTCCTTCGAGGAGTCGTCGCCGGACGAGTCCGTACGGCCCAGCTCGGCCCACTTGGTCCTGAGGACCTCGATCCGGCCGGTCACCCGACGGTGCTCGTCCGCGTCGTCGAGGCTGAGTCCGGCGATCGCCTTCTCCAGCGCGTCGAGCGCCGAGAGCACCGAACCGGCGCCCGCCTGGTCGTCGGTGACGAGCCGTCCGCGCAGGTGCCGGACGACATCGGCCGTCGTCGGGTAGTCGAACAGCAGCGTGGCGGGCAGCCGCAGACCGGTGGCCGCGTTGAGCCGGTTCCGGAACTCGACCGCGGTCAGCGAGTCGAAGCCCAGTTCCTGGAACTGACGCTCCGCGCCGATCGCCGAGCCGTCCCGGTGTCCGAGCACCGCCGCCGCCTGTCCGCGCACCAGCTTGAGCAGCACCTCCTCCTGCTCCTGCGTGCCCAGCCCGGCGAGCTGCCGGGTGAGCGTGTCCGCGGACGGCACCGCGCCCTGGGCCGCGGCCCGCCGCGCGGGCACCCGGATCAGCCCGCGCAGCAGCGCGGACACATCGCCCCGGGCACGCAGTACGGCGAGGTCCAGCCGGACCGGCAGCGCCAGCGCCCGGTCGCCCGCGACCACCGCGTCGAACAGGGCGTGGCCCTGCTCGACCGTCAGCGGCGGCATCCCGGAACGCGCCAGGCGGTCGGCCTCGACGTCCGAGAGGGTGCCCGTCATGCCGCTGTCCTGCTCCCACGGGCCCCACGCGAGGGACACGCCGGGCAGTCCGTCGGCGCGGCGCCGCGCCATCAGGGCGTCCAGGAACGTGTTGGCCGCCGCGTAGTTGGCCTGCCCGGCGCCGCCGAACACGCCGGCCACGGACGAGTAGACGACGAACGCGTCCAGGTCCAGGCCGCGGGTCGCCTCGTGCAGGTGCCACACCGCGTCCGCCTTGGGCCGCAGCACCGTGGCGAGGCGGTCCGGCGTCAACGAGCCGACCACACCGTCGTCGAGGACACCGGCCGTGTGGACGACCGCAGACAGCGGACGGTCCTGGGGTGCCGCCGCGACCAGGGCGGCCACGGCCTCCCGGTCGGCGACGTCGCACGCCCGCACGGTGACCTCGGCGCCCAGTTCCTCCAGTTCGGCGACGAGCTTGCTCGCGCCGTCCGCCTCGAGACCGCTGCGGCTGGCGAGGAGCAGGCTCCGTACGCCGTGCGTGGCCACCAGGTGCCGGGCGAGGAGCCGGCCGAGGCCGCCGGTGCCGCCGGTGACCAGGACGGTCCCGGTGGTCCGGAAGGTGCCGGACGTGCCCTGCGCCGTGGCGCCGGAGGCGGGCTCCGGCCGTGCGGCGCCGTACCGGGCGAGGCGCGCGGCCACGACCTCGGCGCCGCGCAGTGCGAGCTGCGGCTCCTCGGCGCCGGCCGTCAGGGCCTCGACGAGCCCGGCGGACGGGTCCGCCGCGGCCGGATCGAGGTCGAGCAGGCCGAAGCAGCCGGGGTTCTCCGTCTGCGCCGACCGCACCAGGCCCCAGACCGCGGAGGCCGCGAGGTCCATGGTCCCGCCGCCGTCCACGGCGACCGCGCCGCGGGTGACGAACACCAGCCGCGAGGCCGCGAGAGCCTCCTCTCCGGGCCACTGCTGCAGGAGCGCGAGCACCCGCGCGGTGACCTCCCGGACCGCACCGGGCAGGTCCGCCTCGTCGGCCGGGGCTCCGGCGACCGGGACGAGCACCGTGTCCGGTACGGCGGCCTCGGACGAGGCCGGCAGCGCCGTGAGGTCGGCCGCCGTGCCGACCGTGAGACCGGTGCCGGTGAGCGCGTCGGCCAGGCCGAACGGGTCGGCCCCGACGACCGCGACCGACGTGGGCCGCGCGGCCCCGGTGTCGGCCACCGGCATCCAGTCGACGCCGAACAGCGTGTTCTGGTCCTCACCGGCGGACTTCAGCTGGTCACCGGTGACCGTGCGGGTGAAGAGCCTGTCGACGGTGACCACCGGCGCACCGGCCGGATCCACCGCGTTCACCGACAGCGCGTTGTCGCCCGCGGGGGCCAGCCGCACCCGCAGCGCCGAGGCGCCGGAGGCGTGCAGCGCGACGCCCTCCCACGAGAACGGCAGGGCACCTCCTCCGTCGCCCTCCTCGGCGCCGGCGGCGCCCAGCATGGTGGCGTGCAGCGCGGAGTCGAGGAGCGCCGGGTGCAGACCGAACTCGGCCGCCTCACCGTTGCCTTCCTCGGGCAGCGCGACTTCGGCGAAGAGCTCATCGCCGCGGCGCCACACCGCGCGCAGGCCCTGGAAGAGCGGTCCGTACGCGAATCCCGCCTCGGCGAACGCCCGGTAGCAGTCCTCGGTGTCCAGCGGTTCGGCATCCCGCGGCGGCCAGACCTCGGTGTCGAAGCCCTGGTCCGGTGCGGTGGCGCCGGGCGCCAGGACACCGGCCGCGTGCTGTGCCCACGCCGACTCGTCGGCGCCTTCGGGGCGCGAGTACACCCCGACCACGCGCCGGCCGGAGTCGTCCGGGACGGCGACGGCGACCTGCACCTGGAGCGCGCCCCGCTCGGGCAGGACCAGCGGCGCGGCGAGGGTCAGTTCCTCGACGTGGTCGCAGCCGACCTCGTCGCCCGCGCGGACCGCCATCTCCAGCAGGGCCGTGCCCGGCAGCAGGACGGTGCCCATGACGGCGTGGTCGGCCAGCCACGGGTGCGAGGTCAGCGACAGGCGCCCGGTGAACAACACGCCCTTTCCTGCGGCGAGTTCGACGGCGGCGCCCAGCAGCGGGTGCTCGGCGGAGCCGAGACCGGCGGCGCGGACCTCACCGGTGGCGGCGGCCCGGCCGGTCGGCCAGAACCACCGGTGCTGGAAGGCGTACGTGGGCAGGTTCACCCGGCGGGCACCGGTACCGGCCAGCAGGTCCTGCCAGCCTCCCCCGATCCCCCGCGTGTACAGCCCGGCCCGGCCCAGCAGGGCGGTCATCTCCTCGTCACGGTCCTTGCGCAGCAGCGGGATGGTGACGGTCTCGTCGCCGGTCAGCGACTCCTGGGCCATCGCGGACAGGACCCCGTCCGGACCCAGCTCCAGGAACGTGGTCACATCCTGCTCCTCGAGCGTGGCCACCCCGTCGGCGAAGCGGACCGCCTCACGGACGTGGCGCACCCAGTACTCGGGTGAGCACAACTCCTCAGCCGTGGCCAAGGAACCGGTCAGGTTCGACACCACCGGGATCACCGGGGCGGCGTAGGACAACTCCTCGGCCACCGCCCGGAACTCGTCCAGCATCGGGTCCATCAGGGGCGAGTGGAAGGCGTGGGACACCCGCAGCCGGGTGGTCTTGCGGCCGTCCGCCTCGAACCGCGCAGCCAGCTCCAGTACGGCACCTTCGACGCCCGAGACGACCACCGACGTGGGTCCGTTGAGTGCGGCGATCGACACTTCCTCGGTGAGGTACGGGATGACCTCGTCCTCCGTGGCCTGCACCGCCACCATCGCGCCACCGGCCGGCAACGCCTGCATCAGACGACCACGAGCGGCCACCAAGCGGGCGGCGTCCTGAAGGGTGAACACCCCGGCCACATGCGCGGCGGCTATCTCACCGATGGAATGACCGGCCACGAAGTCCGGCCTCACACCCCACGACTCCACCAGCCGGTACAGCGCCACCTCGACGGCGAACAGCGCGGGCTGAGTCCACCCGGTCTCGTTCAGCAGACCGGCGTCCTCACCCCACATCACCTCCCGCAGCGAACCACCCAACTCACCATCCAGCACCGCCAGTACGGCATCGAGGGCCTCCGCGAACACCGGGAACCGGCCATACAACCCACGCCCCATCCCCAACCGCTGCGAACCCTGACCCGAGAACAGCGCCGCCGAGCGACCGGACGCCACCGTGCCCGACACCGCCGTCGGATCGGTCGTGCCCGCCGCCAGGGCGGTGAGGGCGCGGACCGTCTCCTCGGGCTCACCGGCGAGCACCACCGCGCGGTGGGCGAACAGCGAGCGGGTGACGAGCAGGGAGTGGGCCACGTCGGCCGGGCGCGGTGCCGGCTCTTCGGTGACCGCGGCCAGCAGGCGGGCGGCCTGGTCGCGCAGCGCCTCCGGCGTCTTGCCGGACAGCACCCACGGCACCACCGCGGGCTCCACCACGTCCGCCTCCGGTGCTGTCGAGGCACCGACCACGGTGCCCTGAATCACCTTCGCCGGCTGCTCCAGGATGACGTGGGCGTTCGTACCGCTGATACCGAAGGACGACACACCCGCACGACGCACATGCTCCGTCGCCGGCCACGCGGTCTGCTCGGTGAGCAGTTCGACGGCGCCTTCGGTCCAGTCGACGTGCGAGGACGGGGCGTCCACGTGCAGGGTGCGCGGCAGCACACCGTGCCGCATCGCCATCACCATCTTGATGACACCCGCGACACCGGCCGCCGCCTGCGTGTGACCGATGTTCGACTTCACCGAACCCAGCAGCAGCGGCTGCTCCGGGTCACGGTCACGGCCGTAGGTCGCCAGCAGCGCCTGCGCCTCGATCGGGTCACCCAGCGTCGTACCCGTACCGTGCGCCTCGACCGCGTCGACCTCCTGGGCGGAGAGTCCGCCGCTGGCGAGGGCCTGGCGGATGACGCGCTGCTGGGACGGGCCGTTGGGAGCGGTGAGGCCGTTGGAAGCACCGTCCTGGTTGACGGCGGACCCGCGGACGACCGCGAGGATCTGATGGCCGTTGCGGATCGCGTCGGACTGCCGCTCAAGCACCAGCATGCCGACACCCTCGGACCAGCCGACACCATCGGCCGAGTCCGAGAACGCCTTGCACCGGCCGTCGGGCGACAGACCCCGCTGGCGGGAGAACTCGACGAAGGTGCCCGGGGTGGAGATGACCGTCACGCCGCCGGCCAGGGCGAGCGAGCACTCGCCCGCCCGCAGCGCCTGCGCCGCGAGGTGCATCGCCACCAGCGACGACGAGCACGCGGTGTCGACCGTGACCGCCGGACCCTCGAAGCCGAAGGTGTACGACACACGGCCGGAGGCCACGCTGCCCGCGCTGCCCTGGCCCTGGAGACCCTCGAACTCCTTGCCACCGAGGATGGAGCCGTAGTCGCTGTACATCACACCGGCGAACACACCGGTCGCACTGCCCCGCAGGCCGACCGGGTCGATACCGGCCCGCTCGATCGCCTCCCACGACGACTCCAGCAGCAAGCGCTGCTGCGAGTCCGTCGCCAGCGCCTCACGCGGGCTCATCCCGAAGAAGTCGGCGTCGAACTCACCGGCGTTCTCCAGGAATCCGCCGGAGCGGGTGTACGACGTGCCGAGGTGCTCGGGGTCCGGGTCGTAGACCGACTCGATGTCCCAGCCGCGGTTGGCCGGGAACCCGGTGATGGCGTCCGTGCCTTCGAGGACCAGTCGCCACAGGTCCTCGGGCGAGGCGACCCCGCCCGGGTAACGGCAGGCCATGCCCACGATGACGATCGGGTCGTCGGTCGTGGACGGCATCAGCTTCACCGGGAGCGCCGACTCGGTCTCGGCGCCGAAGAGTTCGTCGTGCAGATGGTTCGCGAGCGTGGCCGCGTTCGGGTAGTCGAAGACCAGCGTCGCGGTCAGGCGCAGTCCGGTGGCCGTGCTCAGCCGGTTACGGAGTTCGACCGCGGTGAGCGAGTCGAAGCCGACGTCCCGGAACTGGGCCGCGGCGTCCACGGACGCGGCGTCGGCGTGTCCGAGGACCAGGGCCGCCTGCGTGCGGACCAGGTCGAGTAGCGCCTCCCGGCGTTCCTCGGCCGTGAGCGCGGTCAGGCGTGCCACGAGCCCGTCGGCGGTGACGGTTCCGCCCGCGACCGTGCGCCGGGTGCGGGTCCGGACGAGACCGCGGAGTACCGCGGGAACCTCGCCCTGCGCGGCGAGCGCCGCCAGGTCGAGCCGGACCGGGACGACCAGGGCGGTGCCGGTGGTGTCCTCGGCGTCGGTCGCGAGCGCCGCGTCGAAGAGGGCGAAGCCCTGCTCGGCGGCGAGGGGCGGCATCCCGGCCCGCGCCAGCCGTTCGGCCTCGGTGTCCGAGAGGGTTTCCGTCATGCCGCCCGCCTGGTTCCAGGGGCCCCAGGCCAGCGACAGGCCCGGCAGACCGGCTGCCCGGCGGTGCTCCATGAGCGCGTCCAGGAAGGCGTTGCCGGCCGCGTAGTTGGCCTGTCCCGCGCCGCCGAGGACGCCCGCCACGGACGAGAACACGACGAACGCGTCCAGGTCGACGCCGCGGGTGGCCTCGTGCAGGTTCCAGGCCGCGTCCGCCTTCGGGCGCAGCACCCGGGCGAGCCGCTCCCCGGTGAGGGAGCCGACGACACCGTCGTCGAGGACGCCCGCCGTGTGCACGACCGCGGTGAGCGGGTGCTTCGCAGGGATCCCGGCGAACAGGGCGGCCACGGCGTCCGGGTCGGCGACATCGCAGGCCTCGACCGTCACATCGGCACCGTGCGCGATGAGTTCGGCGACGAGTTCCGTGGTGCCGGGGGCGTCACCGCCGCGCCTGCTGACCAGCAGCAGGTTGCGGACCCCGTAGGCGTCGACGAGGTGCCGGGCGAACTGGGCGCCGAGGCCTCCGGTGCCGCCGGTGATCAGGACCGTGCCGTCGGCCTGCCACGCGGTGGGCGCGGTGGTGTCGGCGGGACGGGCCAGCCGGGCGAGCCGGGCGGCGTGCGGCCGGCCGGCGCGCAGCGCGAGCTGCGGTTCGGCGGAGCCGAGCGCCGCGGCGAGGGCGGCGGCGGACTCGGGGGTCCCGTCCAGGTCGACGAGGCCGAGGGCGCCGGGGTTCTCGGTCTGGGCCGAACGGACCAGACCATGGACGGCCGCGGCGCCGACGTCCCGGGAGTCGACCACGCCGCGCGTCACGAGGACGAGGCGGGCGCCGGCGAGCCGGTCGTCGGACAGCCGGCTCTGGACGGTGTCCAGCGCGGCGGCGGTGAGCCGGTGTGCCGCCTCGGAGGCCGGTTCGTCGGCGTGCGAGGCGACGCCGAGGACGACCACGTCCGGCACGGGCCGGTCCACGGCGACCGTCGCGGCCACCAGGGCGGCGACGTCCGGGAATGTCCGCACGGTCGTGCCGGCGCCGGTGAGCGCGGCGGCGAGCCCGAGCGGGTCGCCGTCCGTGCCCAGGAGCGCGACGGTCGCGGGGGCCGCCTCGGATCCCTGGGCGGGGGTCCACTCGATACCGAAGAGCGCGTCACGCAGCAGCGTGTCGGTGCCCGTGGTGTCGAGTCCGGTGACGCTCCGGGTGACCAGGGAGCCCACCGAGACGACCGGCGTTCCGGACGGGTCCACGGCGCTGACGGACAGCGTCCGGTCGCCGGTCGGCGTCAGCCGGACGCGGAGCACGGTGGCGCCGGAGGCGTGCAGCGAGACGTCCGTCCAGGAGAACGGCAGTCCGGCCGTGCCGCCGTCGGCGGCCGGGGTCAGCAGCAGGGCGTGCAGCGCGGAGTCGAACAGGGCCGGGTGCAGACCGAAGCCCGCGGTCGTGTTCTCGGTGCCCTCCGGCAGAGCGACCTCGGCGAACCACTCGTCGCCACGGCGCCAGGCCGCGCGCAGCCCCTGGAAGAGGGGTCCGTACGCGAATCCGGCCTCGGCGAACTCCTCGTAGCACCCGTCGGCGTCGACGGCCTCGGCGCCCTCGGGCGGCCACACGGTGGTGTCGAGGGCGGCGGGGGCCGGACCGCTGCCGGCGGGGGCCAGCACACCGGCGGCGTGCTGCGACCAGGCGGTGTCGCCGGTGCTCTCGGGACGTGCGTACACGCCCACGACGCGGCGGCCGGCGGCGTCGGGTGCCTCGACGGCGACCTGGACCTGGACGGCGCCCCGCTCGGGCAGGACCAGCGGCGCGGTGATGGTCAGTTCCTCGACCCGGTCGCTGCCGACCTCGTCGCCGGCGCGGACCGCCATCTCCAGCAGGGCCGTGCCCGGCAGCAGGACGGTTCCGTTGACGGCGTGGTCGGCCAGCCAGGGGTGAGAGTGCAGTGCCAGGCGGCCGGTGAACAGCACGCCCTCGGCTGCGGCGAGTTCGACGGCGGCGCCGAGCAGCGGGTGCTCGGCGGAGCCGAGACCGGCGGCACGGACATCGCCGCCGCCGAGCGGGGCGGCGGGCCAGAACCACTGGTGCTGGAAGGCGTACGTCGGCAGTTCCGCGCGGCCTGCGCCGGTACCGGCGAACAGGGCGGACCAGTCGATCCGCAGCCCGCCGGTGTGCAGGCGTGCGAGCGCGGCGACCGCGGTGGCCTCCTCGGCCGTGTTCTTGCGCAGCAGCGGGATGGTGACGGTCTCGTCGCCGGTCAGCGACTCCTGGGCCATCGCGGAGAGGACCCCGTCCGGGCCCAGCTCCAGGAACGTGGTCACACCCTGCGCCTCGAGCGTGGCCACCCCGTCGGCGAAGCGGACCGCCTCACGGACGTGGCGCACCCAGTACTCGGGTGAGCACAACTCCTCAGCCGTGGCCAAGGAACCGGTCAGGTTCGACACCACCGGGATCACCGGGGCGGCGTACGACAGTCCCTCGGCCACCGCCCGGAACTCGTCCAGCATCGGATCCATCAGCGGCGAGTGGAACGCGTGCGACACCCGCAGCATCGTCGCCTTGCGACCCTCCGACTCGAACCGCGCCGCGACCTCCAGTACGGCACCCTCGGCGCCCGAGACGACCACCGACGTGGGTCCGTTGACGGCGGCGACCGACACTTCCTCGCTGAGGTACGGGGCGATCTCGTCCTCGGTGGCCTGGACGGCGACCATCGCGCCACCGGCCGGCAGCGCCTGCATCAGACGGCCGCGGGCAGCCACCAAGCGGGCGGCGTCCTGAAGGGTGAACACCCCGGCGACATGCGCGGCCGCGATCTCACCGATGGAGTGGCCGGACACGAAGTCCGGCGTGACTCCGAAGGATTCGACGAGGCGGTAGAGGGCGACTTCGACGGCGAACAGCGCGGGCTGAGTCCACCCGGTCTCGTTCAGCAGGTCGGCGTTCTCGCCCCACATCACCTCCCGCAGCGAACCACCCAACTCACCATCCAGGACAGCGAGAACGGCATCCAGTGCCTCCGCGAACACCGGGAACCGGCCATACAGCTCGCGCCCCATCCCCAACCGCTGGGAACCCTGACCCGTGAACAGCGCCGCCGAGCGGCCGGTGCGGGCCGGGCCCGACACGGCAGCGGGGTCGGGCTCGCCCACCGCGAGGGCCGCCAGGGCGCGGGCCGCGGTGTCCACGTCGGTGGCGAGGACGACCGCGCGGTGCTCGAACAGCGACCGGGCGGTGACGAGGGAGGAACCGACGTCCACGAGCGGACGGTCGAGGTGTGCCTCCACCGAGGCGAGCAGCTTCGCGGCCTGGCTGCGCAGCGCCTCCGGCGTCTTGCCGGACAGCACCCACGGCACCACCGCGGGCTCCACCACGTCCGCCTCCGGTGCTGTCGAGGCACCGACCACGGTGCCCTGAACCACCTTCGCCGGCTGCTCCAGGATCACATGGGCGTTCGTACCGCTGATACCGAAGGACGACACACCCGCACGACGCACGCGCTCCGTCTCCGGCCACACGGTCTGCTCGGTGAGCAGTTCCACCGCGCCTTCGGTCCAGTCGACGTGCGAGGACGGGGCGTCCACGTGCAGGGTGCGCGGCAGCACACCGTGCCGCATCGCCATGACCATCTTGATGACACCGGCGACACCGGCCGCGGCCTGCGTGTGACCGATGTTGGACTTCACCGACCCCAGCAGCAGCGGCTGCTCCGGGTCACGGTCACGGCCGTAGGTCGCCAGCAGCGCCTGCGCCTCGATCGGGTCACCCAGCGTCGTACCCGTACC
>NZ_JBIAXS010000035.1:0-91130 GCF_042896885.1 Streptomyces sp. NPDC001231 | reverse complement strand
CAGCAGCCTCGGTTACCGCAGTCCCGCCGAGTACGAAACCGTTCTCGCAGCCTGACCACCACACCGATGGTGTCCGTCAAAGCGGAACAAGCTCAGAGGCCGCTCGTTGGAACATCGCTGCTCCCGACAGCATCGTGATGCTAAGGCCGTGAAGCCGCCCCTGATCTCTTCGGAGTGAGGGGGAGTGGTGGAGCCGCCGAGGCGCGGCCCGTGGACCGTGCGGCGCCCGCACCAGCTGCTCGAACACCGTTCGGAACTCCACCGCACCCACGAACTGGTTCGGCAGTTCGCCGCCATGATCGACGTCCGTGATGTTGCACCGCCACCGGACTGGCTCGACCAGCTCGCAGCGTGAAGGCGTCCCTCTCCTCCGCCGCCGCGTCGTCCTGAATGACGCCGTCACATCGGCGTCGGCGGACTCGGTGACCGAGGCGAGCAGGTGACCCGGGACCGAAGTGGCTGCTCGCAGTGGACGCCCGCATGCCTGCTGTCGAGAGCGTCCCTGGAAGCCCTCGAAGGTCCCGGCACATCGGACTGAACCGTGTTCGGTCCAAAGGGTTGACAGTGATCAGCCCTTTCTTATTCTTGTCGACATCAATCTTGAGGCGGGGGTCAGGACCGTCCCTGTCGACGTCGATCTTGGAGGAAGCCATGGCCCTTAAGATCACACCGCTCACCGGGGCGATCGGTGCGTCGGTCGAAGGGGTTCGCCTGAGGGAGGACCTTGACGACGCAACGCTCACCGTGCTTCGGGAGGCGTTCCTGGAGTACTGCATGCTCGTCTTCCGGGGGCAGCACCTCGAGCCGCCGGCGCACAGGAAGTTCGCCTGCCACTGGGGAGAGCCGGTCGTGACGGCCATGCTCAGCCAGCTCCCAGACGCTCCGGGAGTCGTCCAGATCACCGATGTCAAGAAGGAGACCGCGGCTACCGAGGCCTGGCACTACGACGCGCCGTTCGAGGCGGTCCCGCCGAAGATCTCGATCCTCTCGGCCGTCACCATTCCGGTGGGTGGCGACACCCTGTGGTCGAACCAGTATCTCGCTTTCGAGCGGCTCTCGCCCGATCTGCGGCGCGTTCTCGAGACCCTGCGAGTGCGCTTCCGTGGCGTTCGACTCGGCCGGATGCTGGGCGTTCCCGAGGCGGAGCAGCCCCAGGCGGTTCACCCCCTCGTCCGCACGCACCCGGAGACCGGGCGCAAGGCCCTCTACGTCGGCCATCTCGAGAACAGTTGCATCGAGGGCTGGACCAAGGAGGAGAGCGACCCGCTCATGGACTTCCTGTACACCCAGTCCGGCACCGCGGACAACGTGTACCGGCACATGTGGCAGCCCGGTGACGTCGTGATGTGGGACAACCGCTGCACGATGCACTACGCCGTCCACGACTACGGCGACCAGCCGCGGGCCCTCAACCGGATCACGCTCCACGGCGAGGCCCCGGTCTGACCCACCGGGCATCGTGCTTCTCATGATGCGTTCCTCGAGACGGAGACCGGCATGACCTCCAACAACACCAAGCCACCCGTTCCCATGCGGGTGGATGGAGCCGTCGACGGGCAAAGCCGCCCGTCCGCTCCTCGCAACCGCGGACGGCTCAAGGTGCGCGCATGGCAGGTCATCCTGCTGCTCACCTGGCTCGGTCTGTGGCAGTGGACCACCAGCGCGGGAGTCCTGGACCCCGTTCTCTCGAAGACCCCCGGGCAGTCCTGGCACTACGTCGTGACCGCCACCCAGTCCGGGGAGCTGTGGTCCAACACCAAGGCGACGATGACCGCGGTCCTTCTGGCCTGGGGCATGGCGGGAATCGCCGGCGTCATCGCGGGGCTCGCGCTGGGTCTGCTGCCCACCGGCGAGCGGATGCTCACGCCCTACTTGGAGGCCCTGAACTCCATGCCGCGCATCGCGCTGGCACCACTCTTCATCGTGGCGTTCGGCATTGGGCTGTGGGCCAAGGTCGCCCTTGCGTCGACCCTCGTCTTCTTCATTGTCCTGTCCGGTGCGCGAGCGGGGGTGCGGTCCGCCGATGCGGAGTGGCTCCGGTTGTCGGCCGTCCTCGGAGCGAACAACTTCCAGCTGTTCACGAAGATCTTCTTCCCCGTCGCGACCCCGGCCATCTTCGCGGCCCTGCGTCTCGGCCTCATCTACTCACTGCTCGGTGTCGTGGGATCCGAGCTGATCTCCGCCAAGGACGGTCTTGGCCAGCTGATCGCGAACTACTCCAACATCTTCCAGATGGAAGCGGTGTACGCGATCCTCATCCTGCTGGCCTTGATCGCCGTCATTCTCAACCAACTCATGGGCGCCGTCGAGGCACGACTGCTCAGTTGGCAGCCCCCGGAAGAGCGGTGAGCGCCATGCCAGCCCGAGCCCACAGGTCCGAGACGAGCACCACCACGACTGACACGCCGACGCACCAGAGCGGCGAAAACCGAGCCGACGCCGTGACGTTCGACAACGTGACCGTCACCTTCCCCTCGGGCGACGGCGGATCCCGGACGATCCTCAAAGAACTCACCCTCACGATCCCCGCCGGGCAGTTCCTCGCCGTCGTCGGCCGGAGTGGCTGCGGCAAGACGACCATGCTCAATATGGTGGCCGGTCTCGTCGAGGCGACCGACGGCGCGGTGACGGTCCTCGGAGCCACTGCCAAGGCCGCCCGGAAGCGGATGGGCTTCATGCTCGCTCGCGATGCCTTGCTTCCCTGGCGCACCGCGTCGGGCAACGTGGAGTACGGCCTCGAGCTGCGCGGGTTGAAGTCCTCGGTCAAACGCAGAGAGACCGCTTCCCGCTGGCTCTCGGCTGTCCACCTCGCGGATCATGAGAAGCAGTACCCGTGGCAGCTCTCCCAGGGGATGCGGCAGCGGGTCGCGCTGGCCCGAACCTGGGCCCTCGACCCCGAACTGCTCCTCATGGACGAGCCGTTCGCCGCTCTTGACGTCAACACGCGGCGATCGGTCCAGAACGAGTTCCTCAACCTGTGGCAGAGGGGGGAACGCCGTACGGTCATGTTCGTCACGCACGATCTCGGTGAGGCCGTCGCACTCGCTGATCGCGTCGTGCTCATGGGGGAGGGCGGCATCCTCGACGACGTCATGGTCGACATGGAACGCCCGCGAGATCTGACGCACATCGCGATGGACCCCACCTATCAGGACATCCTCGAGCGGCTCCGTGCTCACCTGCGCCGGTGAACGGCGGTGGCGCACCTCATCGGCCGAACCACCGTCCACTTCGCGCGATCCACACCACACCGCAAAGCAACAGCAGAGGAGGCCCAGGGTGAACAAGGTCAGCAAGCCGGCTGTCGCCGGGCTCGGTTTCGCACTCGTCCTGTTGACCGCCTGCTCCGGTGGCGGCCAGGGAGCCTCCGGTGCCGGGGGCGCGGTCAACGGTACGAAGATCACCCTCGGCAACTACCCGCACAGCTCCATCACCTTCCCCACGGCCATCGCCGTCGAGCAGGGCTTCTTCAAGAAGGAAGGGCTGGATGTCCAACTCTTGATGGCGAAGTCCGGCCCTGAGCTCGCGGCGCAGCTCATCGGCGGCTCGACGCAGATCGCGGCCGTGAGCCCGGACAACATCATCCCGGCCATCAAGCAGGGACAGTCGATTACCTTGTTGCCGCCCTACGGCAGGATGGACATGCTCTTCTTCGCCGAGAAGTCCAGCAACATCACGAGCGTGAAGCAGCTGGTCGGGAAGCGGATCGGCGTCGTCGCACGCGGCGCTGCGAACGAGAAGTACGCTCGGACGATCCTCAAGGCGGCGGGTGTGAACCCCGACTCCGTCACCTTCGTGGCCGTGGGCGGGGCCGTGACGCAGGAGCCCGCCCTGAGGAACGGCAAGGTCGATGCCGTCGTCGGATCGTCGTCCACTTATCGCAGCATGGCCGCGCACGGCCTCGACCTCGTGCCGTTCTCGGACGCTCTCGCCGGCGACGCCGGTGAACTCAGCCGGCACGGCCTTCAGGTCCTCTGGGCGACCACGAAGGACTACAAGGCCAAGAACCCCGACACCGTCAACAAGTTCTGCAAGGCACTCGACTCCGCGGTGAATTGGATCAACGACGACGCGAACAGGGACGCCGGTGTGAAGTCGTTGGAGTCACTGCTCGAGCTCAAGGCGGATGCTGCCGGCCAGCTCTGGGACAAGGTCCACAAGTCGTTCGTCACGTCGACCGACGACGCCACCTGGAAGACGAACGTGGACTTTTCCGTCGGATCGCCGGATGCCGTGCCGTTCAGCGTGGTCGACAACAACTGCGGACAGTAGGAACCGGCACGAACTCTCCCTCTTCGCTTACTCGTTCAGGGCCCTGCCCCGACCGACGCCACCAGGGGCACATTGGTGGCGAAGGCCGGGGCGGGGCCCTTCGTCGTGCGGGGTGTCGGCGAGTCTTCCGGCGCCGGTCCGGGACCGTGCGAGCCGCCCGATTGCGTCGGAGTCCCGGACGCACGGGCAGATGACCGACGTGACCGCACAGACCAACCCCTGCGGGCGCGATACGTGACTGCGCCGGAGCCGGCGCGGCCCCTGCTGAACATGACACGTAGCAAGCCGGGACGCGTCGCGTAACGGAGGTCCGAGGGGTGTCGGTTGGGCCTGGTCACCCGGCCGTCTCCAGCCGGAGTCGGCCGCAGCATTGCCCGAGTCGTCCGGACGTGCCCGAGGCCCCGGCATGTGTCCGGTCCGGCAACGCCGAGGCCGCCACGGAACGACCCGCTGCTGACCACTTGGGCCGTGGTGCGGCGGACCGCCCGGTGGCGGCCTCGGCGGGAGCGTGACGGCTCCCGTCAGTCCTTCGTGAGACGCTCTCGATACTGCTCCCGCAAGGGTGCTTTGAGGATCTTGCCCGTTGCCCCCATGGGCAGGGCGTCGACGAAGACCGCATCGTCGGGGACGCACCACTTGGCGATCTTCCCGGTGAATGACCCGAGGAGTTCCTCCGCTGTCAGCGTGGAGCCCGGCCGCCGGACGGCCACAAGGATCGGGCGCTCATCCCACTTCGCGTGCCTGACGCCGATGCAGGCTGCCGCTTCGATCTCGGGGTGGTCCATGGCGAGGTTCTCGAGCTCTATCGAACTGATCCACTCGCCGCCGGACTTGATGAGGTCCTTGCTCCGGTCCGTGATCTGCATGAACCCTTCAGGATCTATCGTCGCGACGTCGCCCGTCGGGAACCAGCCGTCGACGAGGGGGCTGGGGCGGCCCGGGGGGTAGTACCCGTTGATGACCCAGTGACCTCGCACCATGAGGTGGCCCGGGGTCCGGCCATCCCACGGCATCTCGGTGCCTTCATCGTCGGTGATCTTCAGGTCCATGCCGAAGAGGGTGCGGCCCTGCTTCGTCAGCACGGCCTCCTGGGTCTCGGGGTCGAGACCCTCGTGACAGAGTTTGAGGACGGACGCGGCGCCCATGGGACTCGTCTCCGTCATGCCCCAGCCGTGGATGACCCGGACCCCGTGGACATCTCGCAGCTCACGGAGCATCCAGGCGGGGCAGGCGGCGCCTCCGATGACGGCCCGGTGGAGGCCGCTCAGCGTGATGCCGTTGGCGCGGGCGTAGTCCAGCTGCCCCTGCCAGACCGTGGGGACACTCGCGGAGATCGTGACGCCCTCGGCCTCCTGGAGTGTGATGAGGGCCGCGCCGCTCAGGTCCTTGCCGGGCAGAACGAGCTTCGTTCCGGTGAGGCACGCGGCATACGGGATGCCCCACGCGTTGACGTGGAACATGGGCACGACGGGCATGACGACATCGCGTGCCGAGAGCCCCATCGAGTCGGGGAGGGCGACGCCGTACGAGTGCAGCACGGTCGACCGGTGCGAGTACAGTGCGCCCTTCGGGTGGCCGGTCGTGCCGCTCGTGTAGCACAGGGAGGCGGCCTGCTTCTCGTCGAAGGCGGGCCAGGTGTACACACCGTCCTGCGCCTCCACGAGGTCCTCGTATGCCGCGACCTCCAGGTCGTCGTCGGCGGGCCAGGCGGCCCCCAGATGCTCGGCGTCGCTCAGGAGGACGAACTTCCGAACGGACGGCACGCGCGGGGCGATCTGTCGGACGATGTCGACGAAGGTGAGGTCGAAGAAGAGAACGGAATCGTCGGCGTTGTTGATGATCCAGACGAGCTGGTCCGGGTGCAGGCGCGGGTTGAGAGTGTGCAGAACCGACCCGGCACCGGAGACGCCGTAGTACAGCTCCACATGGCGGTAGCCGTTCCATGCGAGGGTGGCGACGCGGTCGCCCGGCCCGACACCCAGAGCCTCGACGGCCTGAGCCACCTGCCGACTGCGGTGCGCCATGTCGCGGAAGGTGTAGCGATGCACGTCACCCTCGCACCGGACCGAGACGACCTCGGTGGTCGGGTGGTGGCGTTCGGCGTGCGCGAGGATGGAGGAGACGAGGAGCTGCTGGTGCATCATCAGGCCGTTCACCGGGCCTCCTGGAATGAGTCGACGGAGTGGGTGGAGCCCATGGCTTCGATCGCTCCCAGCCGCATGGCGGCGAGCAGATCCAGCGCACGGCGTGCAGCGGCGGATCCGCCGGGAACGTCACCGCGGACGTGAAGGGGACGCAGATCCTCGATTTCCTGAAGAGCACTGACGAGGGCGGGCTCGGCGACCGCGTACTTGCGGACCATGTTGACGACCAGCATCGAACAGTGGACGACGTCCTCGTCCTCGCCGGCGACGCCGTCCGCATGCAGGGCGGCGTTGAGCCAGTGTGTCCCGGCGAGCATCGCGGCCTCGATGGTCATCTCGTGGTCGTCCGGGCCGAGACGGGCGAGCGAGCGTCCTATGTTCGAGGCGAGTTCGACGTGACGTTCGATGTTCATGCCGCTCCCCCCTCCAGGCGCTCAGCCACCACCGTTGTCACGACCGCGAAGGCGTCGTCGCACTCGGCCACGATGGCGGCATCGGGCCGTTGTCGCCCGCGCAGGCACGGGTCGCGGAATGCCTCGATGCGGTGGATGGCGTGTTCCAGGCGGATGATGTCGTCGGGCTTGTCGCCGTCCACAGGGGGCCAGCCGACATGGCTGACGTCTCCGAGCTCGCGCAGCTCGCGGTGCCATGAGCCGTCGGCGTCCGGGACCACGTACATTCCCGGAATCGTCGAGAAGGCGGTCTCCGCGACCGTGAGCCCGGCGTCGTGGACGCCGGCGTTGTAGGCGTTGGTGCACGCCGTCAGCGTCGTCCAGTACCACAGCTCGAAGTCCTCGACCGGGCTGAGGCGGTGACGCAGGGCCACGAGGCGGTCGAACTTCTCGCGGTGGCCGGCGACGTTCATCGGTCACCGGCCGAGGGAGCCATGAGCAGCGCGATCTTGCCGATGTGCCCGCTCTTCGTCATGTGGTCGTATGCCGCACCGATGTCCTCCATGGAGAACGTGCGGTCGACGACCGGCACGATGACCCGGCGCTCCCACAGGTCAAGCAGGTCGCGCTCGGTCGCTCGGACGCAGTCCAGCCGCTCCTCCTCGGTCCGGGTCTGGAACGTGACGCCGATGAGGTTCAGCCGCTTGCGCCACAGCTTCGTCAGGTCGATCTCGGCCCGGTCCGAGCCCATCCGGCCCACCTGCACGAGGCGGCCCTTGACGGCCAGCGACGTCAGGTTGTCGTCGAACACCGTGCCCCCGACGGAGTCGACGATGACATCGACGCCCCGGTCGGCGGTGATGTCCGCGACCCGGGACACCTGGTCCTGCGAGGACAAGTCGATGACGTGATGGGCCCCTTGGTCGAGCAGGGCCGAAACCTTGGACGCCGAGGTCGTCGTGGCGATGACCGTGCCGGCGCCGAGCGCCCGCGCGATCTGGACGGCCGCGAGTCCGATGCCACCCGTCGCGGCATTGACGAGGACGACCTCGCCGGGTGCCATGCGGCCGTTGGAGATGAGCGCGTCGTGAGCCGTCATATAGACGTTCAGGAAGGACCCGGCCTCGGCCCAGGTGCTGCTCTCCGGCTTGCGGATCAGAGCGCCCGCGGAGACCACGACGAGCTCGGCCTGGGTGCCGGTGCCGTGCGCGACGACGGCGTCCCCGGGCTTCCAGCCCGTGACGCCCTCGCCCAAGGTGTCGATCTCCCCGGCCAGTTCGACGCCGACGGGCACCGGTTCGCCGTCCTTCACCCGGCCTGCCTGCAAGAGCTCTCCGCGGTTGAGGCTCGAAGCCCGGACGCGGACGAGAACCTGGCCGGGACCGGGGGTCGGAGCGGGCTGGTCGACGACGACCGGGACGCCGCCGTCAGGGGTGGGACGGATCCGTACAGCACGCATCAGCCAAGGCCTCCTTTTATTAGTGTCGACATGAACAGTGGATGGCGTTACTCTACCAGCGCGACAGCAGTGATCGAAGGAACGCCTTCGCCTGACCAAAGAGAAAGGCAACCCGTATGACCCGCACTCCCGCTGAGCGGCTCGACGGTCTCCGTGGCCGGATCATCGACTTCCGTCTCCGCCCGCCGACCGGCCCCTACCGCATCTTCTTCACCCCGACTGTCGTCGGCGCCGTGAACCGCGTCCTGGGTGACCCGGTGCCGCGGTCGTACACGATCAGCACGGACCCCTTCCCGAACTCGGAGGAGCGGGCTCTCGAGGCGATGATCGCGGAGATGGACTCGGTCGGAGTCCGTCTCGGCATCATGAACGGCCGGCACTCGGTGAACCGCCCGGTCCCGGTGCACATCGAGGACCCCGACCTCGCAGAGTTGAGTCAGCGCAGCGACGGCCGCGTACTCGGCCTCGCGGGGATCGACTTCGACAAGCCCATGGACGACATCATCGCCGGGCTGGACACGGCGGTGAAGGAGCTCGGGCTCATCGGTGTCTGCCTCGAGCCGGGCCTCGCCCGAACGCCGATGTACGCGGACGACGAGAAGCTGTTCCCGCTCTACGAGAAGATCGCCGACCTGGGCATCCCGCTCCTCTTCATGACGGGCCCCCTCGCCGGCCCCGACATCAGCCACACCGACCCGGTCCGCTTCGACCGGGTGGCCCGCCGCCACCCCGGGATGCCGGTCATCCTCGGGCACGGCTGCTACCCGTATGTCAACGAGGCGATCGCCCTCGCCTTCAAGAGCGAGGTCACGGGGATCCACAACGTCTTCGTCTCGCCCGACGTCTACATGTTCGCTCCCGGCGGGCAGGCCTACGCCGATGGCGTCAACTGGCTGCCGAACCGCTTCATCTACGCGTCGGCCTACTCCTTCTGCGGCATCGACGAGGGTGTCCTCAAGACGTGCGAACTCGACCTTGACGACGCGGCGCTGCACGCCTACATGTACGGCAACGCCGAGCGGCTGCTCAAGAAGGCGGGCAACTGATGGGTGAAGGTTCCCTCCGCGTCGCGATGCGTGACCACCCCCAAGGGATGGTCGCCGAGGGCGACTTCCTCATAGAGAGGACGCCGCGTCCCGTTCCTGGCCCCGGCCAGGCGCTCGTCCGGGTCCGCTACCTGTCCCTCGACCCGTACATGCGGCCGATGATGAACCCGGTCCGGTCCTACGTCGAGCCGCTCAAGCCCGGTCAGACGATGCCCGGCGCGACAGTCGGCGAGGTCGTCGAGAGCAACGAGGACACGCTGCCCGTGGGCACCCGCGTGGCGTGCATGCTCGGCTGGCAGGAGTACGGCCTGGTCACGAAGGAAACCGCCCGGATCGTCGACGCCGCCGCAGCGGACATCTCGCTGGCTCTGCACGTCCTCGGCATGACCGGGGCCACGGCGCACTACGGCCTGCTGCGCCTGGGTGACCCCAAGCCCGGTGAGACCGTGGTCGTCACGGCGGCGTCGGGCGCCGTCGGCAGCATCGTCGGCCAGCTCGCCAAGATCAGGGGATGCCGGGTCATAGGCATCGCCGGCGGCCCCGAGAAGTGCCGGTACGTCAAGGAGGAACTCGGTTTCGACGAGTGTCTTGACCATCGCGCCGATGGCTTCGAGCAGCGCCTCGCCGAGCTCACCCCTGACTGGGTGGACATCCTCTTCGAGAACGTCGGTGGACCCGTCCTCGACGCGATTCTGCCGCGCATGAACGACCACGGCCGCATCGTCCTGTGCGGGAACATCAGCGACTACAACCGCGACGAGCCGTACGGCCTCAAGGGGCTCAGCCACCTGCTGCTCCACCGGGTCAACGTCTACTCCTTCGTCATCGCCGACCACCGCGAGTACTGGCCCCAGGCCATCGCCGAGCTGGCAGGCTGGGTCAAGGACGGGCGCATCCGGTTCCGCGAGGACATCGCCCAAGGTGGTCTGGAGGGCGCGCCGGCGGCGTTCATCAACATGCTCACCGGTCGCAACTTCGGCAAGCAGCTCCTCGAGGTCGCACCGGCTTCCGCGGACCATCCGGCCGGGAACTGACCGGGCACAGGGCGGTCGCCACGGGGTGCCGCAGCCACTCGGCGACGTCCGGGTCCTCGACTTCGGGGTCGGTTCATCGCAGGACCGGCGACGGGCAGGGCTCCGGCCGAGCTCGGTGTCGACGTCATCGAGGCCGGACGTCGCCGTGCGGACGCCGTCGATCAGACCTTCATCGGATTCCCTCTCCGCCGTGCCAGTGACCCGCACGAGCCCGCTCTGGGCCTGGGTCACGAAGTTTTCCGGGCCTGCCACAGCCGAGCGCAACCGGTGAGCCCACACCCAGCGAGCGTCACGTGGACGGCCTCCAGGTGCCGGGCGCACATCGCCTAAAACCCTGAGTCGGAGGCCCCCACGACCCCGGCGGATCGGGTGGGTGTCCGTTCGCGATACCGCCCTCACCTGGCTCGCACGGCAGCTGGAGCGAGGCCATACAGTCCACGTCACGACGGCCCACTTCAAACAAGAATGTCGACATTAATCGAATCTGGAAGGGAAGCGTCATGCCAGAGGCCGTCATCGTCTCCGCCACCCGCTCGCCGATCGGGCGAGCCGTCAAGGGTTCGCTCAAGGACATCCGCCCCGATGACCTCGCCGTGCACGTCGTGCAGGCGGCGCTCGCGGCCGTGCCCGGCCTCGACCCGAACGAACTGGGTGACCTGATCCTCGGCTGCGGTCTGCCCGGTGGGGATTCAGGTCACAACATGAGCCGGGTCGTGGCGGTCCTCGCGGGGCTCGACCAGCTGCCCGGCACCACGGTGACGCGTTACTGCGCGTCGAGCGTCCAGTCCATCCGGATGGCCATGCACGCGATCCGGGCCGGCGAGGGTCATGCGTTCATATCGGCCGGAGTCGAGAGCGTGAGCAGCTACGCGCACGGCAACAGTGACAACCTTCCGGGCACGTACAACCCCCTGTTCGCACAGGCCCAGCAGCGGACCCAGCGGTTCGCCGAGGGTGGGCTGACCTGGACCGACCCGCGCGAGGCCGGGCTGCTGCCCGACGCCTACATCGCGATGGGGCAGACCGCCGAGAACGTCGCCCAGGTCAAGGGCGTCACCCGGGCCGACCAGGACGAGTTCGCCGTACGCAGCCAGAACCGTGCCGAGAAGGCGATCGCCGACGGTTTCTTCGCCCGCGAAATCACCCCGGTGACGCTGCCGGACGGCACGGTCGTCTCCACCGATGACGGTCCCCGGCCAGGCGTGACCATCGAGGCGGTGTCCGCGCTGAAGCCGGTCTTCCGCCCGCAGGGGACCGTCACCGCGGGCAACTGCTGTCCCCTCAACGACGGCGCGGCCGCACTCGTCGTCATGAGCGACGTCCGGGCTCACGAGCTCGGTCTCAAGCCACTTGCCCGCATCGTGTCGACGGGGGTCACGGGTCTGTCCCCGGAGATCATGGGCCTTGGTCCCGTGGCGGCCAGCCGGCAGGCGCTGCAGCTTGCGGGCATGACGATCGGCGACATCGACCTCGTCGAGATCAACGAGGCGTTCGCGGCCCAGGTCATCGCCTCCGCACGCGAGCTGGGCATCGACGAGGACCGTCTCAACGTCAAGGGCGGGGCCATCGCACTCGGCCACCCGTTCGGGATGACCGGCGCGCGCATCACCACCACTCTCATCAACGCACTGCACACCGAGGACAAACAGCTCGGCCTCGTGACCATGTGCGTCGGTGGTGGCCAGGGGATGGCCATGGTCATCGAGCGCCTCGCCTGAGCGGCATGCCGGGAAATCCAGATCCCCCGTGGAGGAGAGAGTCATGAAGCCATTCGACGGCAAGGTGGCCCTGGTCAGCGGTGCCAGCCGTGGCATCGGCCACGCCATTGCGGAGCGACTCGTCGCCGAAGGAGCGCGGGTCGTCATCACAGCGCGCAAGGAAGGAGCCCTCAAGGAGGCCGCGGCTGCGCTCGGTACTCCGGACCAGGTCAGGTTCGCCGCCGGGAGCGCTGACCAGCCGGAGCACCGCCAGGCCGCCGTCGCCGCGGCCGTCGAGGGTTTCGGTTCCATCGACCTGCTGGTCAACAACACCGGCATCAACCCGGTGTACGGTCCAATGATCGACATCGATCCAGCGGCGGCCCGCAAGATCTTCGAGGTCAACTGCCTCGCCGCGCTCGACTGGATCCGTCTGGCTCGCGAGGCCGGGATGGGCGAGCACCGCGGTGGTGCCGTGGTCAACGTGTCCTCCATCGCCGGGCTCCGGCCGTCCGCGGGAATCGGCTTCTACGGGGCCACCAAGGCGATGCTCTCCTTCATCACGTCCCAACTGGCGGTCGAGCTCGCACCCCGTATCCGGGTGAACGCCGTCGCGCCGGCCGTCGTCAAGACCCGCTTCGCAGCGGCGCTCTACGAGGACCGCGAGGAGGCCGTGCTCAAGGGGTACCCGCTGGGGCGCCTCGGTGAGCCCAAGGACATCGCCGGCGCGGTGTCCTTCCTCCTCTCCGAGGACGCCGCATGGACCACCGGGCAGACCCTCGTCGTGGACGGGGGACACCTCTTCGTCGGCGAGGGGGAGTGATGACCGGCGCCGGCCCTGTCGAGGCTGTCGCGCTCGACTACGGCGGGGTGCTCACCACCCCCGTCGCCGACTCGCTCGAGCGGTGGCGTACCAGGTTCGGCATCGAACCGCAGAGCTTCACCGACTGCCTGCGCGCCTGGCTCGGCCGGGAAGCCGAGGAGAACTCTCCGATCCACAGGCTCGAGACCGGGCGGCTCGACGCGGCGGGGTTCGAGCGGGCGCTCGCGACCCGGCTGCGCCGCACCGACGGGAGCCCCCCTGAGCCCGAGGGTTTGCTCGCGGGCATGTTCGCCGGGTTGCGCCCCGACCAGGCGATGTGGGACCTGACGGACGAGCTGCGGGCGCGCGGCATACGGGTCGCCATCGTCTCCAACAGCTGGGCGAACACCTACCCGGACCGGCTCCGCGACGGCAGCTTCGAGCCCGTTCTCCTCTCCGGTGAGCTCGGGCTGCGCAAACCCGACCCGGCCATCTACCGGCTGCTGTGCGCGCGCCTCGAACTGCCCGCGGAGCGGGTCGCCTTCGTCGACGACGCCCTTCCCAACGTCGAGGGCGCTCGCCGAGTCGGCCTTCACGGCATCCACCATGGCGACGCCGTCACGACGCGCGACGCGCTGCTGTCCGTCCTTGGGTTCGGCACCACCGTCGGATCGACCACGTCCCACTCGAACAAGGAGACTCGCCCATGAACTCCCCACGCGTCGCCATCGTCACCGGTGCCGCCCGCGGCATCGGCGCCGCGGTTGCCGAGCGACTGGCCGCGGACGGTCTCGCCGTTGCCGTCGCCGACCTGGACGAGGGGGCATGCGCCGAGGTCGCCGCCCGCATCGAGTCCGCCGGAGGCCGCGCCCTCGCCATCCGGATCGACGTGTCCGACCAGGACTCGGTGGAGCGGGGGGTGGCGCTCGTCGCCGAGCGGCTCGGTCCGCCGACGGTCCTCGTCAACAACGCGGGCGTGCTCCGCGACAATCTCCTCTTCCGGATGACGAACGACGACTGGTCGGTCGTCATGGACGTCCACCTCCGTGGCTCCTTCCTCATGTCCCGTGCCGCCCAGGCACACATGACCAAGGAGGGTTTCGGACGCATCGTCAACCTCTCGAGCACCTCCGCCCTCGGCAACCGCGGCCAGGCCAACTACGCGGCCGCCAAGGCCGGCCTCCAGGGCCTCACCAAGACTCTCGCCATCGAACTGGGCAAGTTCGGTGTCACGACGAACGCCATCGCGCCGGGTTTCATCGCCACGGACATGACCCGGGCGACCGCCGAGCGGATGGGCATCTCCTTCGAGGAGCTGGTCGAGCACGGAATCCAGGACATCCCGGCCGGCCGGGTGGGAACACCGGCCGACATCGCCGCCGTTGCCTCCTTCCTCGCCCGCGAGGACGCCGGCTTCGTCAACGGCCAGGTCATCTACGTCGCCGGCGGACCGAAGGATTGAAAGCCATGCGCAGTTTCGTCGGACTCGACGACCTCGAGCGTGCTGTCGGCGAGGACCTCGGGTGCAGTGCCTGGCGTGAGGTCACACAGCAACAGATCGACCTCTTCGCGGACGCCACGGGTGACCACCAGTGGATCCACGTCGCCCCAGATGCGGCCGCACGAGGGCCCTTCGGGTGCACCATCGCCCACGGCTTCCTCACCCTCTCCCTCGTGCCGGTCCTCGTCTCCGAGATCTACACGGTCGGAGGTCTCCGCATGTCGGTGAACTACGGTTGCGACAAGGTCCGCTTCACCGCCCCGGTACCGGTCGGGTCGCGGTTGCGGGCCCGCGCCCGGCTGGTGTCCCTCGACCGGGGCGGCAGCGGTGCCAGGTGCACGCTCGACGTCACCGTCGAGCTCGAGGGCAGCGACCGCCCCGCCTGTGTCGTCCAGACCATCGCCCTTCTGGTGCCGTGATGGCCGGCGACCGTGACCAGAACCTGCCCGGCCTCGACCTCGACGTCGTCGGCGAATTCCTCCGGGCCAACGTCGACCCGCACATCGGCGAGTGCGTCGGCCAGGTCATCGCCGGCGGGAAGTCGAACATGACCTACCTCGTCGGGGACGGCCGCCACCAGTGGATCGTCCGACGGCCACCGCTCGGCCACGTCCTCGAGACCGCCCACGACATGGGGCGCGAGGCCCGGGTCATGAGTGCGCTGGCTCCGACGGCCGTCCCCGTGCCGCGGGTCCTCGCGGTGTGCAACGACCCGGGTCCGATCGGCGCACCCTTCTACGTCATGGAGTACGTCCCAGGGACCGCCTTCCGGGACCAGGACGAGCTGCGCGATCTGGGTGCGGTCCGCACCCGGGAGATCGCCGACGAGATGACCGATGTCCTTGCCGACCTCCACGCGGTCGACCCGTCGGCGGTGGGTCTCGGCGATCTCGGCCGCCCCGAGGGCTTCCTCGGCCGGCAGCTGTCCCGGTGGACCCGACAGCTCGAGGCGTCCCGCTCACGTGAGCTGACCGGGGCCGAGGAACTGCGGGCAGCCCTCGTGGCCCGGGTGCCCACCGAGTCGGCCGCCCGGATCGTGCACGGCGACTACCGGTTGGACAACCTCCTCGTCGACGACTCGGGGGTGCGAGCCGTCATCGACTGGGAGATGGCCACGATCGGCGACCCCCTCACCGATCTGGCGCTCCTCGTCGTCTACGGACGCGTCGCCGAGATCCCCGGCGGCGAGGTCATCACGACGATCTCCCGCGCCCCCGGCTTCCCGTCCGCGGCGGAGCTCGTGGAACGGTATGCCGCCCGCACCGGGCCGCTGCCCTCGGCGGGCCTCGGTTTCTACCTGGGCCTCGCGGCGTTCAAGCTCGCCGTGATCCTCGAGGGCATTCACTGCCGGCACTCCCAGGGACACACCGTGGGGGCCGGGTTCGACACGGTCGGCACCCTCGTGGAGCCCCTGTTCGGCGAAGGCATCGCCCTCCTCAAGGAATGGAGCTGACATGGACTTCGAGTACGACGACAAGACCCGGGAGCTCATGGCACGGCTCACCGACTTCATGGACGAGCACGTCTACCCGGCCGAGCCGGTCCTCGGGCGTCAGGTCGAGGACGCCGACGACCCGTGGGCGTGGACCCGGCTCCCCGTCGTCAAGGAGCTGCAGGCCGAGGCGCGTCGGCGTGGGCTGTGGAACCTCTTCCTGCCGGGGGAACACGGGGCCGGCCTCACCAACCTCCAGTACGCCCCACTGGCCGAGATCACCGGCCGGGCCTGGAGACTCGGGCCGGCAGCGCTCAACTGCGCCGCCCCGGACACGGGGAACATGGAAGTCCTCGCGATGTTCGCGACGCCCGAGCAGAAGAAGCGCTGGCTCGAACCCATGCTGGACGGGAGCATCCGTTCCGCCTTCGCGATGACGGAGCCGGCTGTCGCCTCGTCGGACGCGACGAACATCGAGACCCGCATCGAGGCCGACGGCGACGAGTACGTCATCACCGGACGCAAGTGGTGGATCACCGGTGCGATGAACCCGGACGCCGAACTGCTCATCGTCATGGGCAAGACCGACCCCACAGCCGACCGGCACCGCCAGCAGTCGATGATCATCGTGCCGCGGAGCACTCCTGGCGTGCGCTTCCTGCGCGGGATGAGTGTCTTCGGCTATGACGACCGCGACCACGGCGGGCACGCGGAGATCGTCTTCGACGGCGCCAGGGTGCCGCGCGAGAACCTCATCCTCGGTGAGGGCGACGGCTTCGCCGTCGCCCAGGCGCGGCTCGGCCCCGGCCGCATCCACCACTGCATGCGGTCCATAGGCGTCGCGGAGCGTGCCCTCGACCTCATGTGTGCGCGCGCCGGTGAGCGGGTGGCCTTCGGCCGGCGCCTCGACGAGCAGGGTGTCGTCCGTGAGTGGATCGCGGAGTCGCGTATCCGTATCGAGCAGTTGCGCCTCCTGGTCCTGCGGACCGCGTGGACCATGGACCGGCTCGGCAACAAGGCCGCTCACGCCGATATTCAGGCGATCAAGGTCGCGACCCCTCTCACGGTCGAATGGATTCTCGACAAGGCCATCCAGCTGCACGGTGCGGCCGGGCTCTCCCAGGACACCGTGCTCGCCGGCGCCTTCGCGACCATCCGCACGCTCCGGCTCGCCGACGGGCCGGACGAGGTCCACCGCAACGCCCTCGCCCGCGCCGAGGTGCGAAGAGCCGCCGAGCGCCGCGCCGCAGGTGGCGGCCCCCTGGAGCTGAGGTCATGACCGTGAACATGCTGCGTGATCGCGTCGGTGAGCTGCTGCGCGCGTACCCGCCTGCCACGACCGACCCGGCGGCGTTCCACCGCGCTCAGTTCGACGCCGGGCTCGCGTGGGTGCACTTCCCCGAGGGCCTCGGCGGGCTGGGACTCTCTCGCGACCTTCAGGATGTCGTCGACGGCGAACTCCGTGCGGCCGGGGCTCCGGTCAATCCCTCCAGCCACATCGGCATCGGTGTCGGTATGGCGGCGCCCACCATCCTCGCGTTCGGGACCCCGGAGCAGCGCTCCCGTTACCTGCGACCGCTCTGGCTCGGGGAGGAGGTCTGGTGCCAGCTGTTCTCCGAGCCGGGTGCCGGGTCGGACCTCGCCGCGGTCGCGACGCGCGCCGTGCGCGACGATGGGGGCACCTCCCGCTCGAGCGAAGGCGAGAGTGGGGGAGACTGGGTCGTCAACGGGCAGAAGGTATGGACCTCCAGCGCCCACGTCGCACGCTTCGCCATCCTCCTCGCGCGCACCGACCCGGACGTGCCGAAGCATCGCGGGCTGTCGTATTTCGTCGTCGACATGTCCGCGCCGGGAGTCGAGGTCCGACCGTTGCGCCAGATCACCGGGGAAGCCGAGTTCAACGAGGTGTTCCTCACCGACGTCCGCGTCCCCGACACCGCGCGGCTCGGTGAGGTCGGTGACGGCTGGAAGGTCGCCAACGCCACGTTGAGCAGCGAACGGGTCGCCATCGGCGGAGACCAGGCCCATCGCGAGGCAGGGATGATCTCCAAGGTCGCGGCACTGTGGCGCGAGCATTCTGAGGTCCGCAGCGCCGCCGTGCACGACCGCGTCATGGAGCGCTGGGTCGCCGCCGAGGTGTTCCGTCTCGCGGGAGCCCGGCTTCGTCAGCGGCTCGCGACGGGTGCGCCCGGATTCGAGGGCGCCGCCATGAAGGTGATGTTCGCCGACCTCGCCCAGAGCATCAGCCGGCTCGAGCTCGAACTCGACCCCGATGGCGCACTTCGGTACGACGACTGGACTCTCGTGCGGCCGGCATCCGTCGACTTCCTGGGCCGGGGACCGGGCTACCGCTACCTGCGCGCGAAGGGCAACTCGATCGAGGGCGGCACCTCCGAGGTCCTGCGCAACATCGTCGCCGAGCGCGTGCTCGGCCTCCCGGGCGAGCCCCGGGTGGACAAGGACGTCCCTTGGAAGAAGGTCCCCCGATGACTCTCCCCGCCTGCTCCGGCCCGGTCCGGCTCTCACTCGTCGAGTCCGACGACGAGGAAGCGGTCCGGACCGTCGTTCGCAAGCTGCTCGCCGACCGGTGCGCGTCCGACGAAGTCGCCGCCACCTACGACGGAGCGCACGGCGTGCGTGAGCCGTTGTGGCGGAGCCTCGCCGCAGACCTGGGACTCGCCGGACTCCTCGTCCCGGAGGAGATGGGGGGCGCCGGGGCCAGTGCGCGCGAGGCGGGAGTCGTGCTCGAGGAGCTCGGCTCGGCCGTTGCTCCCGTTCCCTTCCTCACCAGTGCCGTCATCGCCACGACCACCCTCGTGCACCTGATGTCCGCGAAGTCCGCGGACCAGAACGCCGTACGCGACACGCTGGCGGCCGCGGCTTCCGGGGAGTCCGTCCTCACGCTCGCCGTCCCATGGTCCACGGACCCGGCCGACCCGGCATACGCCGTCCGGGAGGAGCCAGACGGCCTGCACGGTGAGGTGACGCTCGTGGCCGGGACCGACGCCGACACCTTCCTTGTCCCGGCACTGGGCGCGGACGGTCCGGGACTCTGGCTCGTCGACCGCGACGCAGTCCAGGTCACCCCCGAACCGGCCCTCGACATGACCCGTCCGCTGGCCACGGTCCGCCTGCACGGTGCAGCCGCCCGCCCGGTGGCGCGTGGGCCGGCGGCGGAGGACGCCGTGCGGGCCGGTCTGCTCACGGGCGCCGGTCTTCTCGCGTCGGAGCAGGTCGGTCTCGCGCACTGGTGCCTCACCGAGACGGTCTCCTACCTGACGGTGCGCCGCCAGTTCGGGCGGGTCGTCGGTGGCTTCCAGGCGATCAAGCATCGTCTGGCGGACCTCTACATCGCCGTCGAGGGCGCCCGCGCCGCAGCCCGGTACGCCGCGGCGACGCTCGCCGACGACCCCGCCGATGTGCCCGTGGCGGTTGCCGTGGCCGCGTCGGTGTGTGGCGAGGTGGCGGTCCGTGCCGCCGAGGAGTGCGTCCAGCTCCACGGTGGGATCGGGATGACCTGGGAGCACCCCGCACACCTGCGGCTGAAGCGCGCTGTCGCGGACCAGGTCGCGCTCGGCACCCCTGTCCGGCATCGGGCCCGCCTCGGTGGCCTCGTCGGCATCGTCCCGGACAAGGAGTGTCGCTGATGGCCTCGGAAGTTCCCGATGTATCCGTCGAGAAGGGAAGGTGCCCCAGGAATGCGGCGACGCGACCGCTTCAGGCCGCAGTCGCCGCTCCGGGTCCGGCATCCTCGCGTGTGCTGCGGGGAACGCTGACCCACATTCCCGGGATTGCCCTGGCCGGCGCCGGTCTGACTGTGTCCGTCCTCCTGCACCACGTCGTCCCGGCGGTGGGTGAGGTGACCTTCTGCGTCGTCCTCGGTGCGTTGCTCGCCAATCTCAAGCTGATACCCACGGCGTGCGCGCCGGGGCTGAAGCTCGCCGCCAAGCAATTGCTCCGTGTCGGAGTGGCACTTCTCGGACTTGCTGTCTCGGCCGGATCGATCGTCGCCCTCGGCCTCCCGGTCATAGCGATGGTCCTCACGACCCTCGTGGTCACCTTCCTCGTGACCGGTGCCGTGGGGCGGTTCTGGGGACTCGGCAGCCCGCGCAGGCTCCTCCTCGCGACAGGGTTCGCGATCTGTGGAGCCTCGGCCATTGGCGCGATGCAGTCGACGGCGGACGCCGACGAGGAGGATGTCGCGGTCACCGTCGCCCTCGTGACCCTGTGCGGGACCGCGGCCATGCTGGGTCTCCCGCTGCTCCAGAGCCCGCTGGGGCTTACAGACCACCAGATGGGAATCTGGGTCGGGGCGAGCATCCATGACGTCGGACAGGTCGTCGGAGCGGCGAGTGCGGTCGGTGCCGGTGCGCTGACCGTGGCCGTCGTCGTCAAGCTGGCAAGGGTCCTCATGCTCGCCCCCATGGTCGCCGCGGCGGGGGTCCGCCGTCGGCGGGCGCTGCGTCAGTCGCCCGCGTCCCGAAGCCACCCTCCGGTGGTCCCGCTCTTCGTCGTCGCCTTCATCGGCTGCGTCGTCCTGCGGACGGCGGGCGTCGTCCCCCAGGGTGCCATCGACGCGGCCGGTCGAGTGCAGGGCGCCGCGCTCGCCATGGCGCTCTTCGGGATGGGGGCCGGCGTGCACCTTCCCACCCTCCTGCGCCGGGGCCGTGCGGAGGCCGGCCTCGCTGTTCTCGCCACCTTGTTCATCATGGCGTTCTCCTTCGCGGGAACGCTGCTCGTCACCCACTGACCGACCCGCCCCAAGGAGGCCGGCCATGCCGTCGACTGCTCACCGCATTGGTGTTCCACGCGAGTCCAAACCGGGTGAGACCCGAGTTGCCGCCACCCCGAAGACTGTTGAGCAGTTGATCAGGTTGGGCTATGCCGTGTCCGTCGAATCCGGAGCCGGTGACGGCGCGGCGTTCGACGACGCGGCGTTCCGCGCGGCGGGTGCCGAGACCGTCGGCCCGGAGGTGTGGAACGCCGACGTCATCATGAAGATCAATGCTCCGAGCGAGGCCGAAGTGGATCGTCTCCACTCGGGGCAAACAGTGGTGAGTCTGTTGGCACCGGTGGTCAATCCCGACCTCGTCAAAGGCCTCGCCGCCCGAGGTGTCACGGCGCTCGCCATGGACGCCGTCCCCCGCATCTCCCGCGCGCAGGCGTTGGACGTGTTGTCGTCGATGGCGAACATCGGCGGGTACCGCGCGGTCATCGAGGCGGCGAATGAGTTCGGCTCGTTCTTCACCGGCCAGGTGACAGCGGCTGGGAAGGTGCCCCCCGCGACGGTGCTGGTGATCGGTGCGGGTGTCGCGGGGCTGGCAGCCATCGGCACGGCGAGCAGCCTGGGTGCGGTGGTGAAGGCGTTCGACGCCCGGCAGGAAGTTGCGGATCAGGTCGAATCGATGGGCGGGGAGTTCCTCCGCCCCGACCTCGAGGGCCTGGACACCGGCCCGTCCGCCGACGGCTACGCCAAGGAGATGGGTGAGGAGTTCAACCGGCGGGCCGCGGAGATGTACCGCAACATCGTCCCGACGGTCGACATCATCGTGACGACCGCGTTGATTCCGGGGCGCCCGGCACCCCGGATCATCGACGAGGACATGGTCGCCTCCATGAAGCGCGGCAGTGTCGTCGTCGACATGGCCGCGTCCAACGGCGGCAATGTCGCCGGTGCGGTGGCGGACCAGAAGGTCGTCACGCCGGGCGGCGTGACGATCCTCGGCTGGACGGACATGCCGGGACGGTTGCCTACTCAGGCGTCTCAGCTGTTCGGGCAGAACCTCGTCAATCTGCTGAAGCTGCTCACGCCGGAGAAGGACGGCCGGCTCACCCTCGACCTGGAGGATGCCGTCCAGCGGGGGATGACCGTATGCCGCGACGGTGAGGTGTTGTGGCCACCGCCGCCGGTGCAGGTCTCCGCAGCGCCCGCTGCCCCGGCCGCCGCTGCCCCGCCGCCACCGAAACCCGAGAAGAAGCCGATGAGCCAGGGCACCCGCCTGGGCATCATCGGTGCCGCCGCGGTGTTGTTCCTCGTGCTGGCTGCGTTCTCCCCGCCGGTGTTCCTCGGCCACTTCACGGTGTTCATGCTGTCGGTCGTCATCGGCTACTACGTCATCGGCAATGTCCATCACGCGCTGCACACGCCGCTCATGTCGGTGACGAACGCGATCTCCGGCATCATCGTCGTCGGCGCGCTCCTGCAGGTCGGCGAGTACGGCCACTGGCTGATCGCCTTCGTCGGCGTCCTCGTCGCGACCATCAATGTCTTCGGTGGGTTCACCGTGACGGCTCGCATGCTGCAGATGTTCAAGAGGGAGGACGCGTCCCGATGAGTCACACTCTCGTCCAGGGCTCCTACATCGTCGCCGGTCTGCTCTTCATCCTCGCCCTGAGCGGCTTGTCCAGGCATGAGACCGCGCGCATGGGTAACCGGTACGGCATCGTCGGCATGGCGATCGCGTTGATCGTCACGGTCGTGGCCGCGGTCGCGGGCACCTCGCTGGACGGCGAGCAGGCTTCCGAGGGGAGCGGGCTGCCCGGGCTGGCGTTGGTCGTCGCCGCCATGGCTGTCGCGGCCGTCATCGGCACCACCCTCGCACGGCGCGTCGAGATGACCGGTATGCCGGAGCTCATCGCGATGTTGCACAGCTTCGTCGGTCTCGCGGCCGTCCTCGTCGGCTGGAACAGCTCGTACGAGAACAACGTGGCCTACCCGACGGTCCACGATGTCGAGGTCTTCGTCGGGGTCTTCATCGGTGCGGTGACCCTGACCGGCTCCATCGTCGCCTACCTGAAACTGTCGGCGAAGATCAGGAGCGCCCCGCTGGCCCTGCCGGCGCACAACGCGCTGAACCTTGCGATTGTCGCCGCGGTGTTCGTCATGACGGTCATCTACTGCCTGGTCTCGCGTGACGCGTGGTCCACTCGGCAATTGCTGCTGGGAGTCATGACACTCACGGCACTCTTCCTCGGCTGGCACCTGGTGATGTCCATCGGTGGTGGCGACATGCCCGTCGTCGTGTCGATGCTCAACAGCTACTCCGGGTGGGCCGCCGCAGCGGCCGGCTTCCTCCTGGGCAACGACCTGCTCATCATCACCGGTGCCCTCGTCGGCTCCTCCGGTGCCTACCTGAGCTACATCATGTGCACGGCGATGAACCGGTCAATTCTCTCCGTCATCGCCGGTGGCTTCGGCGTCGAGGCCGGCTCCACCGCGGTCGAGGGCGACTACGGCGAGCACCGCGAGATCACCGCTGACGACGCGGCCAAGCTCCTGGCGGACGCATCCTCGGTCATCATCACACCGGGGTACGGCATGGCCACCGCGCAGGCGCAGCACGCCGTCGCCGAGCTCACCAAGATCCTCCGAGTCAGGGGCGTCGACGTCCGGTTCGGCATCCACCCCGTCGCCGGCCGCCTTCCGGGACACATGAACGTCCTCCTCGCGGAGGCGAAGGTGCCGTACGACATCGTCCAGGAGATGGACGAGATCAACGACGACTTCCCCCACACCGACGTCGTCCTCGTCATCGGCGCCAACGACACCGTCAACCCGGCCGCCATCGACCAGCCGGGGTCGCCGATCGCCGGTATGCCCGTACTTCAAGTCTGGGAGGCCAAGGACGTCGTCGCCTTCAAACGGTCCATGGCCACCGGGTACGCCGGCGTCCAGAACCCCCTCTTCTTCAAAGCCAACACCCAGATGCTCTTCGGCGACGCCAAACGGCGTGTCGAAGACATCCTCAAAGCCCTCTGAACCGCCCCGGGACAGGCCCGTCCGAGGTGTTCTCGAGCGCGCTGCCGCGGTGGCGGCTGCAAGGAGCCGGGCGAAGTACGGGACTTCGAGAAAGTTCCAGGCCGATCCGGCGTAGGTGGTGACGGCTGGGCCTTGACCTGTGGCAGAGCTTTGCCGTCATCGTGGTGGGCAATCTCTTCTGGGCGTTCAACGGCATCCTCGCCGTTTCCGGCCCGGTGTCCGGGACCCCGTGCAGCGTGCTGACGCCAGTAGGAGCAGCGGGTGGAACCAGCCGGGCACGATGTCTTCGAGCACCGACGAGACTGTCCCGCCCACCGAACTCACGTGAGGATGTTGTTGGCGCCGGAGCCGAGAACGACAGGTTGCCGCCCAACTCCTCGGCACCGGCGTCGCGCTGCTGTGCCTCAACTCGCGCTGTGCGTCGGGCCTGTCGCGTCGGCGTTGAACGGAGCGGACGTGTCCGCGCTGCTCGGCCCGCTCGTCGGCGGCCTGACGTACACGGTCCTCGTCCGCTCCAGCTCCTCCCGCCAACTCGACCGGGTCCGCCAAGACCGAGCTGCCGAGTCCGCCCGGTCGACTGCGGTCACGTCCGCGTGAGTGGTGTATCTCTGACTCGATCGGGTGGGGCCGAGCCTTGGCCGGCAGCCCGCGGCCCATGTTGCGGCGGGTCTCACCTGCCGCTGAAGGGGCCGGACGCGCTCCTCGAACCGTGCGCCCCCCCGCCGGTGCTCCATAGCGGTGGCGGCGTCGATTCGGTCCAGCGGCCCTGCGTCGCCTTCTCGGCCGTGGTCATGTCCGGCGCCTCGTGCACCTCGGACCGGGCAGTCTCACTGCGCGATGGCCTGCGCCTAGCGGACGGACGTTGTCGCGGCTGGTGCAGGCGATCGTGGTCCGGCCCGGCGCTTCCATGGCCCGGGGCAGGCAGGAGGACCGGACGGGTGGGCCGGTGAGGGGCCGGGGTGTAGTGGCAGCCGGGAGGCGTGGACGACCGCCGGCCCGTTTCATGCACCGGCCGAGGCCGTGGTGGCCGTCGCACGGACGGCGATGGCCGCGATGTCGTCGTCGAGACGGCCGTGGCTGTAGTGGACCAAGTCCCTGTGCAACTGCTCGAGCAGCCGGGACGGGGAGTCTGCGTCCCACTGGCCCGCGTGCTGCATCAGCGGGAAGAGTGCGCCGGTGTGGTCGCGGGTCTCGGTGACGCCGTCGGTGTAGAGGAGCAGTTGGTCATCGGTGGCGAAGGGGACGGTGTCGATGCGGTAGTCCTCCCCGAGCAGCGCACCCATGTTGACGGGCGGTGAGGGCGCTGTGGGGGTGACCTCGCGGACCGCTCCCGCGCGGAACAGCAGCGGAGGGGGGTGTCCGCAGTTGACGATTTCGACGGTCGATCCGTCGTCGGGGATCTCGGCGAGCAGGGCCGTGGCGAAGTACTCCATCTGGTCGTCGGGCAGTAGTGCGGTGTAGCGGCTCATGCGCCTGTCCAGTCGGCGTGCCAGCCGTGCCAGGTCCGGTTCGTCGTACGCGGCTTCCCGGAAGCAGCTGACGATCGCTGATGCCGCGCCGACCGCGGGAAGGCCCTTGCCGCGCACGTCTCCGATGATCAGGCGGACGCCGTGGGCTGTCGCCAGTGCTTCGTAGAAGTCGCCGCCGACGCGGGCCTGGGCCGCGGCGGCCAGGTACAGGGCCTCGGTGTCCAACCGGCCGAGGCGGTGCGGCATGGGGCGCAGCAGGACTTTCTGGGTCGTCTCGGCGACGGAGCGGACGTCGGCGAGGGCCTGCTCACGCTGTTGGCGCACATGGCTGGCGTAGGCGGCCGCGGCGGTGGCGCCGGCGATCACTGCGAGGGTGATCAGGTAGGTGTGCTCCTCACTCGGATTGCCGATGGTCACGGCGATCACTACGTTGAGGGCCGCGGCGAGCACGCCGATGGCCACCGTTCCGACCACTGGCCACACCGAGGCAGCGAAAGCGGGGGCGAGTGAGAGAAACCGGCTGAAGTGGAGGTTACTCGGAGTGACAAAGGCCAGCACGGTGATGATGGCGGTCAGCGCCAGGGGCGCAAGGAGCGCCAGGTCCTCCTGGAGGCTACAGGAACGACGCCAGAATCGACCGAAATAGTTCACATAGGCAGCGTATGTGAGTATCGGGTCGGCCGGACACAACGCCGGCACCACGAACCCACCGCCGCTCCGGCCCGGGACAATCCCCGGACGTAGGGAGTCCTTCGGACGACACGAATATCAGGGTTCGGCAGTAGGTGTGTGCCGTTGATGGGGACGGGCTCCGGAAGTTGAGCAGGCGCGAGCCGCGGTGATCATGCCGTCATGGGCCGTCTTGCCGACCCCTCGGGCCCGGTGACACCACCCCCCCAGGTCATGCCTTCGACAGGGGGGAACAGTCATGCCGAGCCCGGAGGTCGGCGGCCCTCTTGCGGGACCGCGGAAAACATAACGGGGGTGGAGCCCGTAACGGTGGAGCCCTCTTCGTTGACTGCGCTGAGCACAGGTGTGCCTTCCCGACCCGTGCTGCGAACACGGGCCTACGCGATGACCATCAGTCGATCCCTCGGGAAGGTACGTCCTTCACGTGCGGCCCCGAGGGCCGGTCCACAAGTCATGGCCATCGCTCCTCGGCGGGTCGGAGTGAGCACTGCGTGGCACGATGGACATGGCGGTTCCTTTCTTAGGCGGCGGAGGAACGGGTATGGAAATCAAGCCCCAGGCGGTTGTCATCCCCAAGGAGACCGACCATCTCGAACAGGGAAAGTACGGCCCCGTTTTCCCGAAAACTCCCGCGTGTTACGGCTTCAATATCATCGCGAATGTGAAGCCCGGTCGCGCGGAAGCGATCCGCGAGTACGGTTACACCCTGGCCAGGGCGCTGGAACAAGATCCCTATCTTCTCGCGCCGCTGAAGTTGCACTACCTGCGCTGGGTGCTCTTCGACGAAGATAAACGCTTCATGTACCAGGGCATTTTCGACACGGACTTCGACAAGTACACCGAAGACGCCATTGCGTTGTTCACGAAGTCCGGCGTGAGTACGGCCTTCGAGAACCTGGAGGGATTTCCCGATGACTGGAGAACAAATCCCGAGGCATTCGTGAGGTTCGTGCGGGAGCATCACTGCCCCAGTTTCATTGAATATGGGGAGTATCCGTACGTGACAGCAGATGAGATCAAAAAAGCGCTGCGGATCAAGAGTGCCTTGTCGGAGATGCTCGACCAGTTGCAGTGAAAAGGGCTGCGGCCTGCTCACCGCTGCGGATCGGAGACGTCATGAGCGAGTCCAGGACGGCCCGTACCTACAACCAGAATCATGTTCCCCGCCCCTACACGCCGGGCCGGCGGCGGGTGAGCATATACGTGTCGTGGAGTTATCCGGCCGAGGCCGGAAGGAACACGGCTGAGCTGGACAACCGGTTCTCCACGATGACGGAGGTCCGGCGGGTTGCCTGGCCCGCGTACGAGGAGCCGAGGTGGTCCGACCCCTTGCAGTTCCAGCAGGGCATCGCGGGATCTCTGGAGCTGTTCTTCTGGGCCTGGGTGCCCTTTCAGTTGTTCGTCGAGGAGACCACCGGGCACACCGTGCCGGTGTATCAACGCATCGATCAGGCCGGGTTCCGGACCCTGCTGGATGACCGGGTGCTGGCGGACACCGACACGTTGTTCGTCTTCGGACTGGACCACATGGTCACGGGACAGGATGCCGAGCCGGAGGAGATCGAGGCGCTGCGGCAGTTCCTCTCGCGGGAGGGAACCTCCCTGGTCCTGGGCCCGCACCACGACGTCGGAGCGTCGGACGACCTGACCGTACGCGACATGGAGCACCGCCACCACGGCGACCCGCTGGTTCCCCGCCAGCAGCGGTTCGCCAGGCACCTCCGGGGTCTGATGCAAGGGCTGGGGGTCCCCGTCGAGAACCGCTACGGGCTGCGCCCGGCGGTGCGGGAACCGAACAAGATCGCCCCACTGACCGTGGCCCGGGATCTGGACACAAAAGGCTGGCTGGAGGGGGTGACCACGTTCAACTTCCACCTGCACCTGCCGCACTACGCCGTGACGACGGAAGAGCCGGATGTCATCCATGTACTGGCCAGTCAGCCCGTCGACACCTCCAAGCCGCACCCGTTCACCGAAGCCGGCAACACCGAGTTCAACATGTTCCTGTGGCTGCCCCCGGGCGGCGACCGCGCCGGCGATGTTCTGCTGGCGGACTCCACGATCTTCAGCTCGCTGTTCGGCGGCGACGAAAGCCTGCGGAACTTCTGGAGGAACATCGTCTCGAAGTAGCGCTGCTGGGAGGCGGGACCATGAGTGGGGAGAAGCAGATCGCCCTGGAGCTCGACGACATCCAGCGCGGAGTTCTCAGCCCCAGGCCGACGCCTTATGCGGTGACCTACCTTCTGTTCCGCATCGACGACCGGGCGCACGGGCGGGAGCTGATGCGACGCGCGAGCGCGGTGGCCACCTCCGCGGCAGACGCGACCAGCCCGCTCGGGGACACCTGGGTGAGCGTCGCGGTCACCTACCACGGCCTCAAGGCGCTCGGGGTGCCGCGCGAGTCGCTGGACACCTTCGCCTGGGAGTTCCGGCAGGGCATGGCCGCCCGGGCCAAGGCGCTCGGCGACGTCGGCGAAAGCAGCCCCGAGAATTGGGAGACACCCCTGGGCACGGCTGACGTCCATGTGGTGCTCACCGTGGTCGCGCCCGACATCGGGCAGCTGGAGGCGGCCATCGATCGGGCCCGCCCGGCGTATGAGCACCTGCCCGGTATCACCGCGATCTGGCGGCAGAATTGCTACGCACTTCCCACGGAGACCGAGCATTTCGGCTACCGAGACGGCGTCAGCCACCCGGCCGTCGAGGGCAGCGGCATCGCCGGGTCGAACCAGTTGGAGAGGCCGCTGAGGGCCGGCGAGTTCGTTCTCGGCTACCCCGACGAGCTCGGCGGCGTCCAGACCCCGCAGCCCGAGGTACTGGGACGCAACGGAAGCTACGCGGTCTTCCGCAAACTCCACCAACGCGTCGCCGCGTTCCGGCGCTGTCTGAAGGACCATTCCACCAGCCGCGAGGACGAGGAACTGCTCGCAGCCAAGGTCCTGGGACGCTGGCGCAGCGGCGCACCACTGGCGCTCAGCCCCTACCAGGACGACCCGGCGCTGGGCGCCGACCCACACCGCCGCAACACCTTCCTCTACGAGCGCGACGACCCGGCGGGGTTCATCACCCCCGGCGGCTGCCACATCCGCCGGGCCAATCCCCGGGACGCGTCGGTGGCGGGAGAAGTGAGGCTGCACCGCATGATCAGGCGCGGCGCCGTCTACGGACCGCCGCTTGCGGACGGCTCCGTCGAGGACGACGGAGCGGACCGGGGACTGTTGTTCGCGTTCATCGGTGCCCACCTCGGGCGGCAGTTCGAGTTCGTCCAGTCCGAGTGGCTGAACGACGGCGTCTTCTTCGGCTCAGCCAACACCAAGGACCCGATAGCCGGAGCCCACGAGGGCGTCACCGACTACACCATCCCCCGCCGGCCCGTACGGCGGCGTCTGCCACAGCTGCCGCGGTTCACGGTCACGCGCGGGGGCGAGTACTGCTTCCTGCCGGGACTGAGCGCCCTGCGGTGGCTGGGCGACCTCCAGGACTGAACCGTGGCGCTGCGGCCCGCCCGGGCGCCCCACCACCGGACCGGAAAGCCTCATGGACATCTTGCACCTGCTGGGCCGCCCTTGTGCGGACCGTGGCGATCCCGCAGCTCATACCATTCGGCGTCGGTCTGCTACAGCGCCACAACGCCCCAAGGGCAGCGCGTTCCTGGCACCCCACCGCGATCAAGGTCTCGAACGTGACGTTCCTGATCGTGCTGGTGGGCATGCTGCTCGGCAACTGGCGTGACGTGGTCGCACTCGTCGGCTCCCTGGCCCTGCCGGCGGGGTTCGCCCTCGGCGGCGCCGCCTTCGCCATTGGCACGCTGCTGGCCACGGGGCCGACGGTACGCCGCACCACCATGGGAAGTGTCGCTGCTGTGCGTAACGTGGGTCCCGCGCCGGCAGCCGTCGGTATCGCCTTCGCAGGCGAGCCGGCGATCCTGGGCGCGCTCGCCGCGGTGCTGCTCAGCGGTTTGGTAGCGGCGCTGCCGATCGCCGCGTTCCTGAGCCGCGGGCGCGGCAGTCCCAATACTCACGCGACCCGCTGACCAACCCGATGCCCACCCCGGGGCCGCCGATCAAGGCAGTACCGGAGCATTGACACGCTTGCGGGAAGCGCCCTTCAGGCTGCCTGCTCGGTGCACATGGTCCAGTGGGCGCGGCGATGGCCGCCGCGGCCCTGGTTGAGGCAACCGTGGGGCGCCGCCGCACCGGCATCGGCGCCCCAGCCGCTCGGATGCAGTGATCACCTGTGTGTCGGCGCAGGACGCCCGGGGCAGGCGCGAAAGGGCGGATTCCGGGTGTCACTGGCTGCGCTTGCGCGGCCGGCGAGAGCGATGATGCGCAACGAGGTCACCCGTGGCGGACGGCCCGACTACACGCCGCAGAACTGAACGGACACAGACACACATGCCAGGCGGTTGATCGCGCCGGCTCCGCCGCCCAGAGCCGTGGCGTCGACGACGATCTGGTGGGTGCGGGTGTAGCCGCGGTCGGCGCCGAGGACGGCATGGTCGTGGCCCGTCAGGTGCGCGACCAGGTGCTGGGCGGCGGTGATGGTCGGTGTGGCCCAGGACGGCTCCACGACGTTGGTGGGACCTGGACCACTCGTCGCTCAGGGCCAGCAACGCTCGGTTTCAGCGGAGCGCGATGTCCTTGAGTTCCGGCTGCAGTTGCCCCTGTCTGAGGTCAGGCTTCCCCGCTGACATGAATCGGCCTCGACAGTGATCCGTGATCAGGTAAGGTCCTTGTCATGTCCTACATGTTCGTCCGTCTTCGGACCGCCTAAGACATCTGCCGCCGCAGTCGCTCAGCGACCGGCGCCAGTCGAGGAAACCCGCAGGAGACCACGGTGGTCTCACGGCACTGCCCTGCGGGTCTCGCTCGGCCCTGACCGTCGACGCGCACCGTTGCCGGTGAGTTCCTCCACGTCGCGTGCTGCCCCTGACCGGCCGGCACGCACTGGTTGACCGCTGCCATCGGCTTGCATGCACCCGGCCACTGAACCGCGTCGCGCCTGGTGACAGGCGCGCCCGTTTCTCCCTTCATCTGCGGCGGCGCTCCGCGCGGGCATCGACCCATCAGGCATGCCCACCGCGCCGCCCACCGGACATTGGACTGACCCGTATGACATCTGTCTCCAGCAACTCTCCCCGTCCGCGCCCGGCCCGCGACGCGAATGCGACGTTCGTGCTCGTGCACGGCGTGTGCTCCAGTTCGTTGATGTGGGCCCCCCTCCAGCGCGAACTGGCGCTGCTCGGCCATCGCAGCTTCGCCGTGGACCTGCCGGGGCACGGCTTCGACGCGCAGTACCCTGCCGCCTACCAGGCCCCGCAGGACCTCGACGCATGGGCGGCCGAACCGTCCAAACTGGCCGGGGTCACCCTGCAGGACAACATCGACATGGTCGTCGACGTCGTCCGACGGGTGGCCGAGCACGGGCCGGTGGTCTTGGTGGGCGCCAGTCTCGGTGGCACCACCATCACCGGGGTGGGCAACACGATCCCTGATCTGGTGAGCCGACTCGTCTACATCTCCGGCTGGTCGTGCGTGCAACGATCCAACCCCGTCGAATACATGCAGGAGCCCGAGTTCGGCGACAACCTGCTGGCCCCACTGGCCGCGCTGAACGTCGGCGACCCCACCGAACTCGGTGTCGGCCGGGCCAACTACCGCACCGCCGACCCGGTCATGCTGGCCGCGCTCAAGGCGTCGATGATGGCGGACGGCACCGATGAACAGTTCCGGGCCTTCCTCAACATCCTGCAGCCTGACGAGTCCCTGGCCGTGATGATGTCCGACGCACGCGGCCACGCCGACACCTGGGGCACCATCGCCCGCACCTACATCCGGCTCTCTGACGACCGGTCGCTTCCCGTGGCCATGCAGGACCGCCTGATCGCCGAAGCCGACGCGTTGACGCCCGGCAATCCGTACGACGTGCACACCCTGGCCACCAGTCACGTCGGGTTTCTGCTCAAGCCGGCGGAGGTGGCCGGCATCCTCGATCAACTGACCGTCTGACCCAGAAGGCACGAACCACCACCCAGCGCGTTGACAGGGGGCGGCCAGCCGGCTGCCCCCTGTCAACGAAAGGGCCACCGACGCGACGGGATCATGAATTGACCTTCTTGAGGCACCTCCAACCGATCAGGCCGCAGGCCAACGAGACGAGGGCGTCGTGGATTTCGAGGCGTCGTTCCCAGCGCACGGCCAGGCGCTTCAACTGGCGGAGCAGGGCGAAGGACCTCGACGACGTAGCGGAGCTTGCGCAACCCTTTGATGTTCGGGGTGCCCTTGCGGGAGATCACCGGCTGGATCCGGCGGCGCCGCAGTGCGCGGCGCACGATCCGGGGGTCGTACGCGTTGTCGGCTCAGTACGGCGTCGGGGCGACGACGGGGGTGGCCTGGGCGGCCGCCGACCGACGGAATGCCGTTGACGAGCGCGAGGGTCTGGTGACAGCCCCGTCTGACCTGCGCGACTCCGCCTGGTGGCCGACACCGAGGACGGGCGCGTGGACGCTCGCCGCCGTCCGTTGCCTCGGATCACGATGCGAGGACGTGGCCGGCGGCGACGGCTGATGCCACCGTGCCGCCGATGACGACGGCCCAGGCAGCGACGACCGGGACGCGTGTGCTCCAGGTGCGCAGCGCGGGCGAGGTCGTCGCTCGGGCGAGGAACGCGTCGCGACCGCGGAGTACCGCAAGGCCGACGCCGGTCAGGGTCAGCGCCATGCCGGCACCGAACGCCGCCACCATCGCGATGGCCGGGCCGACCCGGCCGGTCAGCAGTCCGCTGAGGAGGACGAGGAACGCCGACGGGGAGGGGAGCAGGCCGCCGGATGTGCCGAGCAGCAGGATGCCGCGCCAGGTGAGCAGGGACGTGGGCGCCGGGATGTGGTGGCTGTGGTCGTGGTCATGCCCGTGGTGGTGACCATGGCTGTGGCCGTGCTTCCGGTTGACCAGGTGGCGCCGGAGGAGGTTGATCCCTACGGCGACCACGACCAGGGCTGCGATCAGCTGCAGCCAGTTCGTCACCGCTGCGACGTCCGGTGCCTGCTTGGCGGCGAGCCACCAGCCCACGGCGAGTACAGCGACCGACGCGGTGTGCATGACGGCCACAATGGCGCCGAGCCACACCGCGTCCCGTGCCCTGCCCTGGCCGCCTACGAGGTACGCGGCCGCGAGTGACTTCCCGTGACCGGGGGCGCAGGCGTGGAAGGCGCCCACCGCCGCCGAGATGAGAAGGGCCAGTGGCAGTACGACTCCGTGGTCCAGCAGTGCCGCAAGGTCTGTGGTCCACACGGTTGCCGGCGCCGTGGACGCGGTGGCGGCGGAGCTGTCGGCTCCGCCGAGGGCGAGGGTATGGGTGGGGTCGCTCGCCGTGTGCAGGCCGCCGCCGCCCGTCTCCGTCACCGAGATCGTGCGGTAGGCCTGGTTGACGTCGGTCAGCGCGGTGATGGTGAGGGCGACCGTGTTCACGGGTTCGGGGCAGGCGTAGCGCACCACGGCGCCCTCGCCCGCGAGCTGCAGGGTGTCCACCGTGTCCAGCCGGCACTCACGCCCGTCCTGACGCACGGTGATGTGCGAGCCGAGGTAGGCCGCCTCGTCTCCCTTGGCCGCCTGGTGCAGGACGTACAGGTCGTTCCGCTGGGCAGACCAGGCGATCTCGACGCTACGGCCTTCGGCCTTGACCTTGGCGACCGGCGGTGTGCCGAAGGGGTGTGCCTCGGCCGTGCCTGCGGCGCCGAGCAGCGCCAGCGTGGCGGCCAGGCCGATCAGTAGGAGACGGGCGGCGTGGGTGCGGGTGAAGCGGAGGGTGTGCACGGTGGTGGTCCCGTCGGGAGTGGAGCGCCGGGGGTTTGCGCCCAGGCGGGGGGGGGGACAAGCGGCCGGGTTTTATCGGGGGGTTTAACCGCCCGGGGGGGGGGGGGCGCGTTTGTGTTGGGGGGGGGGGGGGGGGGGGGGGTTGGGGGGGGGGGGGGGCGGGGGGGGGGGCGGGGGGGGGGGGGGGGGCGGGGTGGGGGGGGGGGGGGGGGGGCGCCACCCCGCGGCCGGTTGATCAGTGGTCGTTACCGCGCAGGTGGCGGGCGGCCAGTGCGTGGAGCGTGCCGTCGTCGGTGAGGGCGAAGACGTAGTCACCGCTGACGGAGAGCGCCGAGGTCACGGCGGCACCGAGGTTGTACTCGGACAGCAGCTTGCCGGTGGCGCGGTCCAGGACGACCAGGCGGCCGTCGCGGGTGCCCGCGTACACCAGGTCCTTGGTGACCAGGGCGTGCATCGCGGGCGAGTTGAGGTCCCCGCTGCACCCCACGGGGGTCCGGCCGGGCTGGTAACCGACCTTGGTCTCCCAGATCGGCTTGGACGGGTCGGCCGCGGTGGTGTCGTACGCGCGGATGGCGCCGTCGCGGCCGGCGATGTAGGCGGTGGTGCCCCAGATCGCGGGGCTGGTCAGCGGTGCGGGGCCGCTCTCGCCGCAGCCGCTGCCGCCGCCCAGCGGGGACTGCCACTGCACCGCACCGGTGCTGACGTCGTGCCCGCGGACGCCGCTGTTCGTCATCGTCACCAGCTGCGGGTCCCCGTTGGCCGGGTCGGTCAGGGCCGGGGAGGAGTGGCTGGCGATGTCGCCGTTGGTGTCCTTCGCCCACAGCTGGCGGCAGCCGACGAGGTCCATGGCGACCACCGTGTTGCTGGAACCGGTGTGCAGGTAGGCGATGTCGGAGCCGGGCCGGCGGACCGCCGTGCTGTGGAACTGGCCCCAGCTCGTCGCGCCGTTGAAGCCGCCCAGCAGGTCGCCGGTCCTGGAGTCACGGCACTCGACCTTGCTCCAGTTCTGGTAGACGGCGACGGTGCGCTGCTCGGCGTTCAGGTCGAAGACGGTGACCGGACCACCGGCCCGGCCGTACCGGCGGACGGTGTCGCCGTACTGCTTCTCGTCCTCGATCTTCTGCCAGACGACGTGGCCGTCCTCGGCGTCCAGAGCGTAGATCCGGCCGACAGCGGTGGTCAGGTAGACCTTGCCGTCGTGGTAGGTCGGCGCCGACTCGGCGTCACCGTCCAGGTAGGTGCGCCAGATCTCGCGGCCGGACTTGATGTCGTAGGCCAGCATCATGTGGTGCGGCGAGTCGAACGCCCGGGAGGAGACGATCACCTTGCCGTCCACGACGACCGACCCGTTGAGGTTGAACTGCTCGCCGGTGTTGGCCGCCCACTGCAGGTCGAGCTCGGTGCCCGGGTCGTCGGCGCTGGCGGAGCGACCCGCCTCGTCGCGCCCCTGACGCAGCCAGTCCTGGCCGGCCTTCGGCTCGGCGATCTTACCTTCGGACACCACCGTGAAGGTGTTGGTGACGGTGGGCCACGCCTTGCCGCGAGTGTCGATCGCGGTCATCTCGGCCGAGTAGGTGTCCGGCCGCATGCCGGGGAGGCTGCCGCTGATCCGCGTCCAGGAGGTCCGGGCGGCCGGGCAGGGCTCGGGGGTGCCGCCGGGGGCGGTGTAGCAGTTCTCGATGCCGGTCTTGCGGACCTTGCTGCCGAACTCCATCCGCTCCTTGTGCCAGGCAACGTGGCCGCGCGAGTCGCGGATGGTCAGCGAGGCCGTGGCCGGGGTGCGGCCGGCGTCCTCGGTGTACAGCTCGATCGGGATTCCGGCGCTGTTGCCGTGCACACTGCCCTGGGCGGGGCTGACCAGCCCGACCGCGTTGCGGACGTCGAACTGGCGGTGGGTGCCCATCACATAGCCGGTGTCCTCGTTCTGCTTCGTGTTCGGGTCATCGTAGATGCCCTTGAAGTCGAGGATCTTGAAGTCCGCGCGGGCACCGTCGATGCCGTACTCGCCCTGGTTGTTGATCTCAACCGAGCGGTTGAAGGCACCACGGCGGTACTCGGCCTGCTGGTTGTGGCCCGCGGCGAACATCCGCACGTCGTACTTCGACAGCTCGTCGACGGTCGGCTGCATGCCGGCCCCCGGACCCCACTGGGTGAACAGCGAGCGGTGTGCGAAGACCAGCACCTGCTTGCCGACGGCGTGGCGCTTGAGGTCCTCGCGCAGCCAGTCCAGCTGCGGCTTCAGTCCGCTGGAGTCGTAGTTGTCCTCAAGGACGACGATGTGACGGCCGTTGCGGTCGAAGCTGTACCACTCGGGGCCGAGGTTGCGGCGGTAGTACTCCATGCTGCCGCCGTAGCCCTGCGAGGTTGCGGTGCCGCCGACGTCGTGGTTGCCGACCACGGGGTAGAAGGGCATGCCGAGCTTGCCCTCGGTCAGGCCCTTGCGCAGGATGTCGTAGCCGCGCTGGCGGCGCGGCTCCGCCGCGTAGTCGGTCACGGTGTTGTCCCCGGTCGTGATCGCCATGGTGGCGCCGTCGACCTCGGACATCGCCTCGACCTGCTTGGGCCACCACTTCGACGCGCTCTCGGCGGCGCCGTCCGTGGTGTTGCTGACCTCGATGTCGGAGTTCATCACCCACTTTTCGGTGGGGTTGGCAGCGTTCTTGTCCGGCACGAGGGCGAAGTCGATGCCGGAGCCGCCCTCCTCCGGGACCTTGTGGAAGAACTGCGGGATGTAGTCGTCGCGCAGTGCGGGGGTGTAGCCGTTCGGGGAGACGATGTTGATGAGGTCGGTCTCCCGGCGGGTCGGGTCCATCTGCAGGCTGTACGAGCCGTCGGGGCCGGTCGTGGTCCAGACGGAGCCGTCGGTGACGTCGACGCCGGGCATCGGAGCCTCTCCGGCGTCGCGCTTGCCGTTGCCGTTGGTGTCCTCGAAGACCGTGCCGGTGACGGTGACCGTGTTGGCGGTCGCCGCTGCCTCCTCGAGGAGCGGCGCCGCCGCGGCTACCTGGGGAGCCAGGCAGGACAGCGCGACCGCGCCGACGGCGGCCAGCTTGACCCGCTTGCGGTTGGCGCCGACCTTGGCGGCCAGCTGGGCGAGCTGGAGCCGCCCGGTGCGGATCTGCCACACCGCGAGCAGCAGCGCGGCGGCCAGCGCGATGCCGAGCGCCACCACTGCCCACGGGAAGGTGGGGAGCGCGTGGGCGCCCGATGCGTCGACGACGGGGGTCTGGGCGTTGGCGTTGACGGTGGTGCCGTCGAACTCGGCGACGACCTGTGTCAGCCCGCCCTGCTTCAGCAGGGCGCTCAGGTCGAGCTTGTCGACGTGGCAGTTCCACGCGAGCTCGACCACGACGCCGCCAGGGACGCCGCCGGTGTCCCCGGCGACGCCGGATCCGGTGGCCGGGCAGCTCGCGCTCAGCCGGTGCGCGGCCCAGGCCCCTGCGTTCTGCGGTGACACCACGTCACGGTGGACGATCAGCCGACCGCTGGTGACGTCGTTCTTGGTGGAGATGACGAGTTCGCCGTGCTGCGGCGACACATGCGCCGCGGCGGGCTGCGCACAGAAGCCCAGGATGAAGTAGAGCAGCGCAAGGCCTAGACCAGCTGCTTTGCTGAGGAATCTCATGGGCAAGGAGGCTAGCTTGACTGGACAGCTTGCCGGTTGGGGAAAGAGTGATCTTCATTGAAGGGTCCACGGGAGTTCATGCGAGGGCGCGTGAAACCTCCCATGGCGGCGCCGCCCGGCGTCGGTGAGCGGCATGAGGGCCAGCGGCCCGGCGAATTCGACGTCGTCCGGCAGCAGGCGATGCCACCGTCGCCCACGCAGGGGATTCGGTCCGGCGTAACGGGGCGGGTTCCTCACCGGCCCCGAGTGGATCGTCGAGCTTCCCACCGCCAAGCAGGCAACCGAGCTCGACTGCGCGCAGCGCAAGAGCCTGTGCCGGCCGTACACCCGCGGCCGCTCGGGCTCGACGGAGAGGAGCTGCGCTCAGCCGGGAAGCCCCCCCGTGGGGACACGCAATCATCGTGTCTGGTCCGTTGCTGCAACACCTGGTGGACACCTGCCCGGAGTGTGCTGCGGGGAGCAGAGTTGTATGGACAACTCTCCTGTCTCAAGGAGTGCAGCGTGCCCTCTTCCCGCATTCGGTCCGCAGTACTGGCCGGGTCCTGCGCCGTTGTCCTCGCTGTCGTCGGCTCGCCGGTCTCATCCGCCGCACCGGCCGGCAGCACCCAGTCGGCCGTGAGTGCATCCACCCTCACCCTGAACACCCAGCAGCCCCAAGTCGGTCAGAAGCTCAGCTTCAGCTACGCCACCGACGCTCCCAGTGCCACGAACTGGATCGGCATATACCCGGCGAGCCGCAAGCCCGGCGACGGGGCCTCGCTCACCTGGCTCTACGTCCCGAACGCCGGCGGCACCGTGACCCTGGACACCTCCGGCCTGCCGGCCGGCTCCTACTCCGCTTACTTGCTGGCCAACGACGGGTACCAGGCACTCGCCGCGCCGGTGAACTTCGACATGGCCCCTCGTCCCCCGCGCCATGCCACCGTCCAGGGCACCGTATTCGACGACAAGAACGGCAACGGCATCCAGGACAAGGGTGAGCAGGGGCTGGCGGGTGTGTCCGTCTCGGACGGCGCGACCATCGTCCGCACCGACCGGAACGGCCACTACACGCTCTCCGCTGACCTCAACCAGTGGACCCGCACCATCGTCAACATCACCATGCCGCGCGGCTACTCGGCCACCCTCGGCAGCAACCGGGTTCCGCGCTTCTACCGCGACCTCGGCTCACCCGAGGCCGACACCACCATCACCCAGAACTTCGATCTGCGGCGCGACAAGGCCGGCGAGCGGCCCGACTTCACCTTCACCCAGATCACCGACACCCACGTGACCAGCCCCAACGGTCCGGAGGCGCCCGCGGACGGTGACGGCGTCACCCCGGGCAAGCTCGCCAAGCAGCTGGACGACATGGCCGCACTGCCGACCAAGCCGGCCTTCGTCCTGGCCACCGGAGACCTCAGCGGCGACGGCGCACCCTCCCACTGGGAGGCATGGCTCAAGGGCTCGGCGGACTCCAAGCTCCCGATCTGGCCGCTGACGGGCAACCACGACCACGGCGGTGGGGACAGCGGCCTCGCCAACTACCGTGCGCTGCTCGGGCCTTCCTGGTACTCCTTCGACTACGGCGACACCCACTTCATCCAGCTCGAGAACAACGGCGGGCTCGGCGATCCGGCGCAGCTCGCCTGGTTGAAGCAGGACCTGGAGCTGAACGGCAGGAACGCCGACGGCACCAGCAAGCAGATCGTGGTCAACACCCATGAGCCGCTGGACACGCCCGACCCCGGCGGCTCCACCGGGCAGATCAACGCCCTGCTCGGACTTCTCAAGGGGTACGACGTCAAGGCCATCCTCAACGGCCACATGCACACCAACTTCACCGACCCCCACCTGCTGGACGGCGCGGTGGAGTACAACACGGCTTCGGCGACCTACAACGACGACCACTCGCCCATCGGCTTCCGCGAGATCGCGATGCGCGACGGCAAGCTGACCGCCGAGTTCCGGATGTTCAACCAGGAGCACACGGTCGCGGTCACCTCGCCCGCACCTGGCTCCCAGGTCGGCCAGGGTCGTACCGAGTTCCAGGTGGACGCCTACAACACCTCCAGCCATGTGGTGCGGGTCGAGGTTCGCGTCGACGGCCGCGAGAAGGAAGAGCTGCGCCGCACCGGCAAGTTCTCGTGGTCGGCGCCGTGGGACACCCGCGAGCTGAAGCTCGGCGACCACACCGCCAAGGTCACCGCATTCGACGACGCGGGCAACAGCTGGTCCACCACGAGCCGGTTCACCGTTGCACCGAAGGCCGAGCAGGTGCGACCCGGCGCGGACGTGCCCGAGTTCCACGGCGACGCGCTGCACACCGGCGTGCAGCCCGGGAGTCTGGCCTCCGGCAGCCTGACCAACGCCTGGACCCACCGCAGCGGCGCCACCATCGGCATGTCCTCCCCGGTGGTCGCGAACGGAACCGCGTACATCGGCACCTGGGACACCGACGGGGCCAAGGGCAACGGCGTGGACGCCGTCGACGTCGTCACCGGCCGGACCAAGTGGCACTTCGCCACCGACAGCCTGGTCCAGTCCACGCCCGTGGTGCACGACGGGACCGTCTACGTCACCGAGATGCGTGGCACCCTGACCGCGCTGGACGCGGCGACCGGCGCGAAGAAGTGGAGCTACACCCTCCCCGGATCCTCGGAGACCGGCCGCTACGACGGCTACGCCTACGGCGGCGCGACCGTCTCCGGCTCCACCGTCTACTACTTCGGCTACACCACCACGGGCAGCCACCTCGTCGCCGTGGACACCGCCACCGGCAAGGAGCTCTGGAACTCCCCGGTGGACAGCGGCTGGTGGGACAGCAGTACCCCCACCGTGGTCGACGGCAAGGTCTATGTCCACGACAGCCGCGGTGGTCTGCGCATCTACGATGCCGCCACCGGCAAGCAGCTCGTCTCCGCCGGAGGCGTCGGGGGTGTCCACCACTCCACTCCCGTGGTGGCCGACGGACGGGCGTTCACCACCGACATGAGTAACGTCCTCCTGGCCCGGGACGCCACCACCGGCAAGGAACTGTGGCGCTACCAGAGCACTGGAGTCTCCAAGGACGACGCCGCCCAGCCCGGAGGCTCTGCCGCGGTCGACGGCCACACCGTCTACGCCGGCTTCACCAACGGCCGCGTAAGCGCCTTCGACGCCGCCACCGGCACCAAGCTCTGGGACTTCCAGAGCGGCAGGGCCTTCGTCGGCTCGCCGACCATCAGCGGTGACACGTTGTGGATCGGCGGCACCGACGGCCACCTGTACGGCCTGGACAAGACCACCGGCGCCAAGCTCCAGGACCTGGACCTCGGCGCTCCCATCCTGTCGACGCCGACCGTCACCGGTAACACGCTGCTGATCGGCGCCTGGGACGGCAACCTCTACGCCTTCACCGCCCGCGACTGACGCTCCCGTCGCACCGAACCCGAGCCGACTGCGGTCCCGGCACACCGCCGGGGCCGCAGTCGGCTGTTCGGTTCCGCAGCCCGCAGCCCGCAGCCCGCAGCCCGCAGCCCGCAGTCCGCAGCCCGCAGCCCCGACCGGGTCCCGGAGGAGCGACGCGGCGGATGCTGTGCGGGCGGTACACAGTTCGCTGAGCCCGGAGACAGCGATCGGTACCAGCGGCGGCGCCACCCGCGGACGACGGCCGTGGACAGGTGAGGGGACGCTGGGAGCAGGCCCCCAGGGGAGCGCAGATCCCTTCGCGACGCGCCGCCCAGTCGACTCCCGGGCTGTCGCTGCGCAGCAATACGAATCGGGTCCTGGCCGCCGTCGGCGGCCAGGACCCGGGTCAATCATGGGGTGATGTGTCAGGTGGTCCGGGCCGGCGGTCGGTCGGCCCCGACCGCCAGGTCCTGGAGCAGCGCCAGGTCGGCGTGGTCGAGACCGGCGATGATGTGCCGCCCGGGTCCTGCCGGTACGGGGACCAGCGACGGCACCACCAGGATCGGGCAACCGGCCGCCTCCGCGGAGGCGGCCCCGACCGCGGTGTCCTCGACAGCGACACAGGCGCGCGGCGGCACTCCCAGTGCCGCGGCGGCGGCGAGGTAGGGGTCGGGGGCGGGCTTGGTGCGCGGGGTGTCCTCGATGGCGACCGTGACGTCGAACCGGTGCCGCCCGATGGTCGTCAGCACGGTGTCCATCACCGCGCGCGGGGAGGCGGACACCAGCGCGGTGGGGATGCCCGCCTCGCGGAGCGCGTCCAGCAGTTCCAGGGCGCCGGGTCGCGGCACCACCTGCGCCGCGACCCGGTCCGCGAACTCCCTCAGGAGCTCGTCGGCGACGTGCGCCGCGGGTATCCGCCCGTTGGTGGTGCGGTGCAGGTGGCCCGCGGTGTGCTCCACGGATCGGCCGAGTACGTCAGGTGTGTCGGCCTCTCCGAGGGCGTGTCCGAGGCCGCAGGCGACCGACTCGACGGTGTCCCACCAGACCCACTCGGTGTCCACCAGGGTGCCGTCCATGTCGAAAAGGACGGCCTGCAGCCGGACTGGCTCGGCGGTGTGCGGAGGCAAGGTCTGTTCTTCCGGTTGAAGTGATGTGGCGTCAACGAACATTCCGTGAGGTGCGGCGGGAGTCCACCAGCACCGGTCGGTCGGGGAGGGCCACGGAGACCGACGCACCCGCGCCGAGCGCGGCCGCCTCTGGTGTGGACAGGTCGGCCTTGATCTCGGTGCCGTCGGCGAGCCGTACGGTCAGCCGGGTCATCGCGCCCAGGAAGGTCGCCGCCACCACCCTCGCCCCGCCGTCGGCGTCGGACCGCACGGCAACGGCCTCGGGCCGCACCAGCACGTCCAGCTCGGCGCCCGCCGCCGCCCCGCCCGCCACCGGAAGCCGGCGGCCCAGCACCTCGACCTTGCCCTCGCCGGCCGCGTGGCCGGGCAGCCGGTTCATGGTGCCGACGAACTCGGCGACGAACGCGGTCGCCGGGTGCGCGTACAGCTCCTCGGGCGGGGCGCACTGCTCCAGCCGCCCGTCGCGCATCACCGCCACCCGATCGGCCATCGACAACGCCTCCTCCTGGTCGTGGGTGACGAAGAGGGTGGTGATGCCGAGGTCCTGCTGGAGCCGGCGAATCTCCTCGCGCAGCGTCAGCCGTACCTTGGCGTCCAGTGCCGACAGCGGCTCGTCCAGGAGCAGCACCCGAGGCCGCAGCGCCAGCGCTCGGGCCAGCGCGACGCGCTGCTGCTGGCCGCCCGACAGTTGGTGCGGGTAGCGGCTGCCATGGTCGGGCAGGCCGACCAGCTCCAGCAGCTCCGCAGCGCGGGCCCGCCGCTCGGCGGCGCCCGCCTTGCGGATCCGCAGCCCGAAGGCGACGTTGTCGCGGGCATCGAGGTGCGGGAAGAGACTGTACGACTGGAAGACCATGCCTGCGTCACGGCGGTGCGCCGGCACCCGGGTGACGTCACGGCCGTCCACCAGCACCTGGCCGGATTCGGGCTGCTCGAAGCCCGCGAGCATCCGCAGCGCGGTGGTTTTGCCGCAGCCGGACGGGCCCAGCAGAGCGAGCAGTTCACCAGGCCGTACCGAGAGGCTCAGCCCGTCGAGAGCCACGGTGGTCCCGAAGGACCGGCGCAGCTCGACGAACTCCAGGGCAGCGCCGGTCTCCCGGGCCTCTGGCAGGGTCCGGCCGGTCGAGCCAAGGTCGGTCGTATGCGGATCGATCATGCGGAGACGACCCCCTTCCGGGGAGTACGAGCGGTGCGGCGGCGCCCTCCGGCCGGCGTGAGCAGCAGCAGGAGCAGCCAGGTGAGCAGCAGGCTGAGCACCGACACGGCCACCGACAGCTGGGCGTCGGCGCCTGCGATCCCGGCGATCCACACCGCGAAGGGCTGGAAGCCGAGCAGCTGCGCGACGGTGAACTCGCCGAGCACCAGGGCGAAAGTGAGGAAAGACGAGGCCAGCAGCGGTGCCCGCAGGTTGGGCAGCACCACCCGCAGCACCGCCTGAGGCCATCCGGCGCCGCAGTTCCGGGCGGCCTCCACCAGGGTGCGTACGTCGATCGTGCTCAGCCCGGCATCCAGCGCCCGGTACACGAACGGCAGCGCCATCACCGTGTACGCGAGCACCAGCACCACGGGGAAGGCCGGGTTCTGGATGGCAACGAAGGTCGCGAAGAACGGGGTGCTCGCCAGGTGGTCGGGCGCCCACTTGAGGACGGTGCTGATCCCGGCTGTCAGCGCGACCGCGGGCACCACCAGCGGGAGTGAGCACACCACCTCGACCACCGGACGGAGCCGGGGCGTTCCCAGCCGTACCGCGAGCAGTGCGGGCACCACCAGGAGGAGTACCAGGGCGATGGTGGCGGCGGCCAGTTCGAGGGAGAGCAGCACGCCGTCGCCGAAGCCGTCGGCGCCGACGATGCGGGTGTATGCGCCCAGGGTGAGGCCCTGGCCGGGGACGTCCACGGTGAAGACCGCGGAGGCTGCCAGCGGCCCCAGGAAGTACAGTGCCGCGCCGGCGAGGACCAGGCCCCGCCAGACGCGCAGGCGGTTCAGTCGAGCCATCGGGCACTCCGTCGCTGTAGGGGTCGGTACACCGCCATCACCAGACCGGCCACCAGGACCATGTCCAGGCTGAGCGCGAGCGCCGTATTGGCCTGGCCGACCAGGACGTTGCCGGAGAGGGCGTCGGCGATCTGCAGGGTGACCAGCGGCACCGAGCTGCCGACCATGGCCGCGGCGGTCGCGTACGCGGCGAAGGCGGTGCCGAAAAGCAGCACCAGGCCGCCGAGCAGCGACGGGGCGAGTACGGGCAGTGCGACGTACCGCCAGTACTGCCAGGTGGTGGCGCCGTTGTTCTGCGCTGCCTCCCGCCACTGGACGCGCAGGCCGTCGAGCGCGGGCACGACGGTGAGCACCATCAGCGGGATCAGGAAGTACAGGTATGTGATCACCAGGCCCCAGAAGCTGTACAGGCTCCAGCCGTGTTCGGCCAGGTGCAGGTGCTGTGTGATCACGCCGGCGTTGCCCAGGGTGGCGACGAAGGCGAAGGCGAGCGGCACCCCGCCGAAGTTGGCCAGCACCCCGGAGGCGGCGAGCACCGCCTCGCGCAGCGCCCGGAACCGGGCAGTGACCACGGCCTGCGCGAGCAGCAGCCCGAGCACCGCGCCTGCACCTGCGGAGACGGCGGACAGTTTGACGCTGCCGCCCAGCGCGGTCAGATACGCGCCCTGCAACGAGGCGCTGAGGTTGGCGGTGGTGTAGTGCGAGGCGCCCGTCGTCGGGTCCTGCGCGGTGAACGCGCCGTTCAGCATGGCCAGCGCCGGGACGCCGAAGCACAGCGCGGTGAAGGCGAACAGTGGTACGGCCGCGAGCGCGGCCGCCGAGCGACGGCGCGGTCGCGAGGCCGGGCGGGACAGCCGGGATTCAGTACGGCACCCGGGCGGAGCCGGTACCGGGCCCCGCACTGCGGCGTTCGGCCCCCCGCCGACGGGCACGTCGACGGGGGAAACGGTGGCGGAGGAGTCGGCCATGGGCTGGGTCACCCGGCCACGGCCTTGCCCCAGCCCTGGGCCACGACCTGCTTGGCCTTGTCCAGCTGGGCGTCGGTCGGGAAGGAGGGGGTGCCGGCGACCTGGGGCAGATGGGCGGCGGCCGCGCTGTCGACCGTGCCGCTCCGAGTCATCGAGGGCATGAGCGCCGGGCGGGCGTAGCCCTTCAGGAAGAGGTTCTGGCCCTCGGCGCTGTAGAGGTACTCCTCCCACAGCCGGGCGGCCGCCGGGTGCGGGGCGTCCTTGTTGATGGCCTGCGAGTAGTACTGGGCGTACTGGCCGTCGCTCGGGATGACCACCTTCCAGTCCACGCCCTTGCTGCGGAACTCGTCGGCGTAGCCGGCGTTGAGGTAGTCCCAGTCGAGGCTGATCGGGGTCTCGCCCTTCTCGACCGTGGCCGGGGTGGACTCCACCGGGTTGTAGTTGCCGGACTTCTTGAGCTTCGCGAAGAAGTCCAGGCCGGGCTGGATGTCGTCGAAGGAGCCCTTGTTCGCCAGGGCCGCGGCGAAGACGCCGCCGAAGGCGGAGCCGGACTTGGTCGGATTGCCGTTCATGGCGACCTGGCCCTTGTACTGCGGCTTCAGCAGGTCGGCGAAGGACTGGGGGCACTCCTTGACGTGCTTGGCGTCGCAGCCGATCGAGACATAGCCGCCGTAGTCGTTGTACCAGCGGGCCTGGGCGTCGCGCTGCGCGGCCGGGATGTCGTCGAAGGCCGCGACCCGGTACGGGGCGAGCAGCCCCTGCTGCGCCGCGCTGAGCGCGAACGACTGGCCCAGGTCCACCACGTCAGGGGCACGGTCCTGGCCCTTGCGCGAGGTGATGGCATTGATCTCGTCCTGGCTGGCGCCGTCCGGGTTCTCGTCGTTGACCTTGATGCCGTACTTCTTCGTGAACCCGTCGATCAGGGCGCCGTAGTTGGCCCAGTCGCGGGGCAGCGCGATCGCGTTGAGCACGCCCTCCTTCTTGGCCGCCGCGACCAGTGCGTCCATACCGCCGAGGTCCTGCGCCGAGGTGGCGGTGGCGGCGTGCGGGCCGCCCGCGCTGCCGGTCGCGACGGAGTCGGGTGCCGAGCCGCAGGCACTGAGCGCGAGCGTGGCTGCGGTCAGCACGCCGGCAAGGCCGGCCGATCGGGCAGTGAGCAGTTTCACAAGGTCTCCTGAGGGTGCATGAGCTGCGCGGGAAAAGTGATCGGGTGCTACCCAGGCCCAGGCAACTTGTCCAAACAAGATGGCCCAAGTACCTCGGAGCGCGATGACCTTTCAGTGAACGGAGAACAGATGCTCGCTCTCGGTTTGAAGGCTCTTTGAGGTGATGTCGGCCGCATGGGGGTGCGGCCTCCGCTGTGTGCAGGACGAGCGTGCCCGGCGCGGCGGGATCGCCTACCCTGTGTGCACACGCCGGTGCCGCGCAGAGCGGAGTCGGTATCGCGGATGAGAGGGCTGGGTGTGACGGCACGGCACGAGCAGATCGCCGGCGAGCTGAGGCTTGCGATCGACCGCGGCGACTACCCGGTGGGGGGCCGGCTCCCGACCGAGGGCGAACTCGCCGAGCGGTACCAGGTATCCCGCGGCACCGTCCGTCAGGCGCTCGCGGCCCTGGTGGCCGAGGGGCTGGTCGGCTCACGACAGGGCACCCGACGGGTGGTGCTCGGCGCCCGCCGCAGCCAGAGCTTCACCGAACTGCGCAGCTTCGCCCAGTGGGCGCGGGCAGCCGGACACGAGGCCACCGGCAGCGTCGTGGAGGCCCTCCGGCGCCCGGCCACCACGGAGGACATGCTGCGTCTCCAACTCCCAGATGGAGCAGAGGTGTTGTACGTCCTGCGGGTGCGTGGTCTGGACGGGCAGCCGGCCCTGCTGGAGCGCACCGTCTACGCCGACTGGATCGCGGCCGCGGTCGAGCGTATCGAGCCCGACTGCGAGTCTGTCACCCAGCGGCTGCTCGACCAGGAGGGCGTGGTCTTCGCGCACGGCGAGCACGTCATCGACGCACTTGCGGCGGGCACCCGCGATGCGGAACTGCTCGGCGTACGCCGCGGCAGCCCGCTGCTGCGGGTCCGCCGGGTCACCACCACCCACGCCGGCCGCCCCGTGGAGTGGTCCGACGACCGCTACCGGCCGGGTACGGTCACCTTCCGCATCCACAACTCCATCGGTGTCAACCCGCTCGTCCGTCAGCCCGGTGCATGACCGCGACGTGGTCGTTCAGCGGCGGATGCCGCCTGCGTCGTCCGGGGCGACTTTCGGGCCTGTCCGCGGTTCTGCCCCGTCCCTCGTGGCCTCGTCGCCAGTCCCTGCAGGAGTGGGACCGCGGCAGCCAAGGGGAAGCTTCGGATGGCTGAGTCGGGCTCTTGGTCCGTGACTGGTCCGGAGGCAGTGGTCGGGAGCGGGAGATCTGCGGGAGGAACTGGGAGTTACCGCGTGAACCGGTCCCTCCCGTGAGAGGGTCGAACAAGAGGCGCCTGACGATCGAAAAGCCAGGTCAGGCGCCTCTTTTCGCGTGTCTGGAAGAAGCCGAGCCTCTTCGGCGAGTACGACACCAGAAGGTTCTTCGTCTGCTGGTGGTACAGCGGCAGCGCATCGCTGACCTGCGCACATGGCGGCCATGGACAGCCCGTCGGAGTCGTTGGCCCGGGAATGGTCCGGATCTTGCTTTGCCCGGGGCGGCGGCCGCTCGATGGCAGGCAGCAGTCGGGCCCTACGGCCGACGGTCACGGGGTGGTCAGCCACGTCGGATCCCGCCTGCTGGCCGATCTCGCCGATGTCACTGGCCTGACCAGCGCGCGGACGTGGTGCGACTGACCTGGAATCGTTCCGCTGTTCGTCGCAACGGGCTGCTCGCGTGTGACGTCACCCGGCGCGGGCCGACCACAATGCCGGAGTTGCGGCGTGGATCGGGTCCTTGCAGGCTGTATCTGGCAAGCGACCTTGATGACGTGAAGAGGTGATCGGGTTGCAGGACCATGCGCGCCCGGTCAGCCCTCCGAAACGTTGGTGTGGGTGACGCGTGCCGCCTCATGAGCCGGTATCCCGGTGAGTCCAGTCGCGGATCTCCAACGACCGGATCCAGCACAGGAATCAGTGAGACGGGAACCGGCCTTGCAATCCCCGTCCTACTCCGGAGCAGGTGTCCGGAGTACTTCTTTGCGGCACGCGCTGCGGTCCTCCCCGCTCGATCCGTGGTGTCCGCTGACCGTGTGGTCCGCAGTGGCTGGTCCAAATGGGCGACATGTATGACCACCGGTCGCCGCAGCCCGCCACCAGCGACAAGGAGTCACAGAGCATGGGTGGAAAGCAGAAGACACTCGCCATACTGACCGGAACCGCGCTGGCAGCCGGACTCACCAGCCCGGCCTTCGGGTCCACCGCCGCTCACTCACCGGCCCTGCGCACCGCCACCACGGGGTCGGGCAAGTCGGTCGTGGAGTGGAACCGCGAGCTCATCACTATCCTCAGCGATCCGAAGGCGCAGCCGGCCACCGTCCACCCCACGCGCAGCTTCGCGCTCCTCCAGGCTGCCGAGTACGACGCGGTGGTATCGATCACCCGGGCCGGCCCCGCTTACATGTTCTCGGTGTCGGCGCCGCGAGGCGCTCGTGCGGATGCCGCAGCGGACCAGGCAGCCCACGATGTGCTGGTCGCCCTGTACCCGGCCAAGCGCGCAGGCGTGGACCAGCGGCTGAGCAGCCAGTTGTCCGCGATTCCCAACGGCCCGGGCAAGCAGGCGGGCATGAATGTGGGAGCCGAGGTAGCCCGCCGACTGATCAGCCTGCGGTCCCACGACGGGTCCTCAGCGAAGCCGCCGCGGTTCCGCCCCGGCGACAAGGCCGGTGACTACCGGCCCACCCCTCCCGACTTCCCGACACCGGTGTTCACCAACTGGGGCTCGGTCAAGCCGTTCGTGCTGGCCAGTGGACGCCAGTTCCGCCCGGCAGCGCCGCCGGCCGTGAGCGGCGCCGCGTACGCCACCGCGTTGAACGAGGTCAAGAGCCTGGGGAGCAAGACCAGTACCACCCGCACCCCCGATCAGACCGCGGCCGCGAAGTTCTGGGCGGCGGCGCCCGTCTGGAACGTCTGGAACCAGGTCGCGCAGGGCCTTGTCACCTCCCAGAACGCGAGCTTGGAGAAGGCGGTGAAGGTCTTCGCCCGGCTCGACCTGTCCCTCGCCGACACCGCGATCGCGATGTACGACGCCAAGTACGCCTACCGCGTCTGGCGGCCCGTGACCGCCATCCGGCTCGGCGGTTCGCACTACAACCCGAGCATCGTCGGCGATCCCGACTGGACCCCCCTGCTGCCGACCGCCCCGGATCCGTCCTACCCCGGCGCTCACGGCGCCCTCAGCCAGGCGGCGGCAACGACGCTCGCCGGGTTCTACGGTGCGCGGCATCATCTCGCGGTGACGTCGAAGGGCGTCCCCCGAACCTTCGCCGGCTTCCAGGACGCCGCCACCGAAGCGTGGCTCAGCCGGATCTGGTCCGGCCAGCACACCTCTCTCGACAACCGCGTGGGCCAGCAACTCGGCACCCAGGTGGCCGATTTCGTGGCACGTCATCTCTGACCGCCCCCAGCGCGCGACAACCATGCACAGCATGGCAGTGGCCAGAAGCCAGTGGTTCCGGCGCATCGGGTACCACTGGCTCGGACCACGCTCAGAGAGCAGCCATCCTCCACGCCGAGGGCCCGCAGCTGCCGGCCGGCAGGCCGGATGTCCACCCGCAAGAAGTCCTGGCTTCCTACTGACCTCGGCTCGTCAGGGTGATCCTTCTCCAAGCCCCCGATGGTGCTGGGGTGTTGGTTGCATTCCCCGGCTCCGTAGCTCCCATTGGGTATCCGGATGGGGCGGGCTGACCGCTGCGGGACGTCAGCGCCAGGAAGCGGTACTGATGCAGGCGGCCGAGCTGTTCGAGCAGAAGTTCAAGCCACCGGAGGTCGCACGGCGCCTGCGAGTGAGCCGGAAATCGGCTTACCAGTGGTACCAGCGCGCACGTCAAACGCAGTCTGGCCAACTTCGCCGTTGTCGCACTCGACCGCCTGGAGACGCTCGTCCGTAACCGGCTCAAACGCCTCCAGTCCCGGCCCGAGGTCCTCGACGGCTTCATCGCCGGAACCGGCCGGCCCTCGACGACTCGATCACCCTGACGGGCCAAAGTCAGGTAAACGGGGACCTCACCAATGGAGCAGCGACTGCCCAGGCGGACCAGTTGAAGTGGACAGGACCCGAGCATCCGGGGCCTACTGGGAGAGGAGGTCCGCTGGGGTTGTTTCCCGCGGCTGCCTGGATGCGCCGTCCGATACCGTGGAGCGCTCATGAAAGGAATGGCCGCGGCGACAGTGTCGGCGGTTTCCGCCGTGCCGCTTGTCGCTGCAGTTGGCTGTCCCAGCCGGACGATCGCGTCCGCCTGCGCCGGGGCCACATCTGGAGCGCTGTCAGCGGGCATCCCCGTATACATCGGCTCGGCCGCACACGGCAGCGCGGCCACCGGCACTGGCACTGGCACGGCCACGGTGCACTTCAGCAAGCTCGGCCCCATCCTGGATGACGCCAAGGGGCGGACGCTCTACCTCTCCGAGGCCGCCAAGTCGACTGCGCCGACCGGCGGCGGAGCATGCGCGTTTGCCTGGCTGCCGCCGCTCACCTCCGGCACGCCCAAGGCGGCCCTGTTTGCCAGGAGCAACCTGATCAGCACCTCGAAGCGCTCCAACCGCATCACTCAAGGGACCTACACCCGGCACCCGCTGCACTGCTTCGCGGGTGACACGACGGCCGGTGACACCAACGGCGAGGAAACCAGCGCGTCCGGCGCCACAGTGGTACGTCGTACACGCATCCGGCAGCAAGGTCGAACCCGATTGATCGGGGACTGATGACCGGGCACACGGGCGCGCGGATGCGGCGTCCCGCACGAACGGTGGCGGGCTTCTTGGCTGCTTTGCTGCCGGTCGCGGTCGCGGTGGGGGTGTATGCGTTCGGCCGCACGCACACCCCCGACTACACCAGCGGCCTGTTCGGGCGGCACGGCCGCGTCAGCGTCAACGATCTCAAGGCGCGCCTGGGTAGCGCTCTGATGGCACTCGCGGTCGTCCAACTGCTGCTCGGGCTGTGGATGTACCGGCGCCTACCGGGGGCGGGGGCCGCGCCGCACCGGGTGCACCCCACACACCGGCTCATCGGCCTCCTTGCCTTTCTGCTCTCGCTGCCCATCGCCTACCACTGCATCACCGCCTACGGAGTTGAGTTCACGAGCAGCCGAGTGGCGGTGCACTCCATCACGGGCTGCGTCCTGTACGGCGCGTTCGTCGCCAAGGTGCTGGTGGTACACAGCCGCCGACTGCCCGGTTGGGCGCTTCCGGCCGCCGGCGGCGCCCTGGTCACCGCCATCGCGGTGATGTGGTACACAGCCGCCTTGTGGTTCTTCACCCGCTCCGCCCCCGGCTTCTGACCGCGCTGTCAACGAGGCCCGCCATGGCCTGCACGGCAGCCCTGGTGCAGATCGGACATCGCGTTGCCCCGTGCCATCGCGCGGTCTTGACGATTACTCCTACTTCTGTGACTCGCGCAATCCCTGGCAGCGGGGAACCAACGAGAACACCAACAAGCTCCTGAGGCAGGACCTGCCGAAGAAGACCGACCTCTCCCGGCACGTAGTCCTGGTCCGCGCCCGCAACCTCGCACCCGCCAGGCGCCGATCCCGCACCAGCCCACGCTGCGTCAAAGGGACCCTGTCGCCTTACGCCTACAACAAGACCAAGGGCAGCGTCGGCCACAAGGGCACCGTAACCACCACCATCACCCTCACCAGCCCCCCTAACTTCCCGGTTCTGCCATTTAGACGGGGTGGTTACGGGCGCATGGAGGCGGCGGGTCTGGCCAGGCAGTTGGCCGCTGGTTTTGGCTGGGTACTGGGAGCCGTGGCTCCCAGTACCACCTGTATGCCTGTTCATGGGCCGTACGCGCCGGCCGGTCAGCTGCCAGTGGCCTCCGCGATGTCCCAGTAGTCGAGGTAGTCCGAGGTCTCCCCTTCGGGGTTGGAACCGTATACGGCGAACATGCGGGCGTACTCCGGTGCCCAGTACCGACCGGTCTCGCCCTTGGCGACCAGTGCCGCGTCACCGGGACGCAGGACCACTGTCTTCCCCCCGCTCTCGACGTACAGCTCGCCTTCGATGACGTAGTTGAGCTCGTCGTGCGGGTGGCGGTCGGACCAGCCCGCTCGGGTCAGGCTCCACTCGGACACCGAGTAGTCGCTGCCGTCGTCGACCGGTGGGATGATCCAGCGGCTGAGCATCCCTCCCGTCGCTGAGTTGAGGGGACGCAGTTCGCTCGGCCGCCAGACCGCGATGCCGTCGTTCTCCGTCGCGGTGGCCAGCCGGTCCTCGTGGGCCGCACGGGGTTCGCGTGGCGTGGTTCCCGGGCGGTTGGCCGGCCGCGTGCTGTTTTGCTGGGTCATGGGTGTGCCTCCTTGTCCTGTGTCTCTCACGGGTGAGCCGGGTCGTCGTCGGCTCAGCCCGCGAGGGAGGCCATCACGTGCTTGATGCGGGTGTAGTCCTCGAACCCGTACTGCGACAGGTCCTTGCCGTATCCGGAGTGCTTGAAGCCGCCGTGCGGCATCTCGGCAACGAGCGGGATGTGGGTATTGATCCAGACGCAGCCGAAGTCCAGGTCACGGCTGAACCGCAGGGCTCGGCCGATGTCCGAGGTCCACACCGAGGACGCCAGGCCGTACGGCACGCCGTTGGCCAGCGCCAGGGCGGACGCCTCGTCGGGGAACTCCTGCACGGTGATGACCGGTCCGAACACTTCGTGCTGGACCAGTTCGTCGTCCTGTCGCAGTCCGGAGACCACGGTCGGAGCGTAGTGGAAGCCCTCTTCGCCCAGCCGGTGGCCGCCGGTGTGCAGGGTGGCGTGGTCTGGAAGTCGGTCGAGGAAGCCGGCGACCCGCTCGAAGTGGCGGGCGCTGTTGAGCGCCGGCATCAGGGCGTCCTCGCTGTGCACGCCGGCCGCGTGCGTCGTGACGATGTTCTTGGCCTGCTCGGTGAGGGCGGCCACGAGGTCGGCGTGGACGGACGGCGCGGCCAGGACCCGGGTGGCGGCCGTGCAGTCCTGTCCCGCGTTGAAGAACGCCGCGATGGCGATGGCCTCGGCCGCGGCCGCGATGTCGGCATCGTCGAACACGACGACCGGTGCCTTGCCGCCGAGTTCGAGGTGAACGCGCTTGACGTCCCCGGCTGCTGCCGCTGCCACTTGCTGCCCAGCACCGACCGAGCCGGTGATGGCGACCATCTCGGGGCGCGGATGGGACACCAGCGCGCGGCCGGTGTCACGGTCACCGCACACCACGTTGAGCACCCCCGGCGGCAGGAACTCGGCGGCGATCTCGGCAAGCAGCAGCGTGGAGGCCGGTGTTGTGTCGCTGGGCTTGAGGACGACCGTGTTCCCGGCGGCGATCGCGGGCGCGAACTTCCAGACGGCCATCATCATCGGGTAGTTCCAGGGGGCGACCTGGCCGATGACGCCGACCGGTTCCCGGCGGATCCACGAGGTGTGGTCGGCCATGTACTCGCCGGCCGCCTTGCCTTCGAGCTGGCGGGCGGCCCCGGCGAAGAAGCGCAGGTGGTCGGCCATCGGCGGGATCTCCTCGGCGGCCGTCAACGGGATCGGCTTACCGGTGTTGCGGGACTCGGCGGCGACCAGGTCGGCGGACCGGGCCTCCACCGCGTCGGCGATCCCGAGCAGCGCCTTCTGCCGTTCGGCGGGCGTGGTGCGGCGCCAGTCGGTGAAGGCGGCCGACGCGGCCTCGTACGCCTGGTCGAGGTCGGCGCGGCCCGAGACGGGCGCGGTGGCGAAGACGGCGCCGGTGGTGGGGTCGACCAGGTCGCTGGTGACGCCGTCGGCGGTGTCGGTGTACGCGCCGTCCACGAAGTTGCGCAGGTGCTGCTTCTCGCTCAAGGGATTCTCCGTAAGGTGTCGAAACGTTCCGCCGGTGACGGCGGTACGGTCGGGTGTTCCGCGTCGGGGCGCGGTTGGATGGACTCGCGGGGTCAGGCGAGTCGCATCCGCTTTCTGAGCCGGTCCACGAGCAGCGCGGTCACCAGCAGGGCGCCGAGCAGGATCTGCTGGACGTAGCTCTGGACCCGGATCAGGTCCATGCCGTTGCTGAGGAGGACGAGGAAGAGGGCGCCCATGAGTACGCCGGACACCCGGCCCTCGCCGCCGTCGAGCGTCACCCCGCCGAGCACGGCTGCGATGATCGACATCAGCGGGTACTGCACACCGACGTTCGCCTCGCCCGTGGACATCCGGGCGGTCAGCATGAGCCCGACCAGCGCGGCGAGCAGACTGCCAATGATCATGACGGTGAGGAGGGTGCGGCGCACGTTGACGCCGGACTGGAACGCGGCGCTCTCGTTGCCGCCGACCGCGTACGCCTGGCGGCCGATGCGCGTCCAGTTGAGGAAGACGTAGGCCGCGCCGAGGGCGATCAGCAGGATGATCGTGGGGAACGGCACGCCGAGCACCATCGAGGTTCCGAACTGCCGGGAGAACTCGCGGGGAAGACCTACCACGGGCGTTCCACCGGACAGCATCAGGGCCGTGCCGGAGGCCACCGAGGCCATGCCCAGGGTCACCATGAACGCGGAGATCCGGAACACGGCGATGAGCAGGGCGTTGACGAGTCCGACGACGAGCCCGACTGCCATGCCCGCGAGGCAGCCCAGCAGGATCGCCGTCCCCGGGTCGCCGGGAGCGACCGACGTCATCACGGTGGCGCTGACGATGGAGGACAGCGCGACGCAGGCGCCATTCGACAGATCGTAGTGGCGGGTGATCAGGTACAGCATCTGGCCGATGGTGACGATGCCCAGGAAGCTGAGCTGCCGGGCGACGTTGGTGATGTTCGCCGAGGCGATGAACCGGGGTTCGATCACGGCGAAGGTGATGATCAGCGCCAGCAGCAGCACGGGCAGGATGCCCCAGCGGACGAAGAGACGTCGGAGCAGGTAACCCGCTCTGATGGGCGGCGGTACGGCGGGTGCTGTCGGGTGCTCCTGGAGGGGCGGTGTCTGGGTCTCGGTCACGATGTCGTTCCGGTCTCTTGAGGGAAGAAGTGGGGCAGCACGATCTCCTCGGTGAGCTGGTCGCCGGAGAGTTCCGCGACGACCCGGCCCTCGGTGATCACATAGAGGCGGTGGGCGAGGTTGAGCACTTCGGGCAGGTCGGAGGAGATCAGCAGGACACCCGCGCCAGAGTCGACGAGATCCCGTATAGCCGCGTAGATGTCGGCGCGGGCGCCGACGTCCACGCCGGCGGTCGGCTCGTCGAAGACGTGCAGTTTGTAGGGGCGGGTGAAGCCGCGGGCCAGTACGATCTTTTGCTGGTTGCCGCCCGAGAAGGTGAGCGGCAGTGCCTCCGGCCGCATCGGGCGCAGTGTGAGGCGGTCGAGGACGGCGGTGGTGTCCCGGCGCTCCGCGCGGCGCTGGAGGAATCCGCGGCCGGTCCAACTGCCCAGCGCCGACAGTGACACGTTTTCGGCGGCGGGTCGGACGCCGATCAGACCGTCGCGCTTGCGGTCCGCCGGGTAGTACATGACGCCTTCGGCGATATGCCGGGCCGGGGTTGCCCGGGGTCCAAGGGATCTGCCCCGGATCAGCACCTCGCCCGCGTCGAGGCGGGCCAGACCGAAGCAGAGCCGCCCGAGCGTCCCCTTGCCCGATCCGACCAGGCCGGCGAGTCCGACGATCTCCCCGGCCCGCACGGTCAGATCTACGCCGCGCACGTCTTCGCCGCTGACGCCGCGCAACTCCAGAGCGGGGGCGCCCGGTCGCTGGCGGATCTCCGGGAAGAGGGCGTCCAGTCTGCGGCCCGTCATCAGGGTGACCAGGCCGTCGTCATCGATCTCGTCGAGCGGACAGGTTCGCACATGGACGCCGTCGCGCAGGACGGTGACCACATCCCCGATGGCGCGGATCTCCTTCATCCGGTGGGTGATGTAGATGATGGCGAGCCCTTCCCGGCGCAGTTCGCGTACCAGCGTGAACAGCCGGTCGGCCTCCTCGTCGGTGAGGGATGCGGTGGGCTCGTCGAGGATCAGCACCTTCGCCGAGTCCTGGAGGGCACGGGCGATCTCCACGATCTGCTGCTCGGCTCGGCGTAGATCGCCGGTGAGCGCATCGGGCCGGATGGCGGAGCCGACGCGGCGCAGCGCCTGCTCCGCGACGCTCCGCCGCTCGCGCCGGGAGATCATCCCGGCGCGGCCCGGTTCCCGGCCCAGGGTCAGGTTTTCGGCGACCGTCAGCTGCGGAACCAGAGCCGGGTCCTGGAATACCGCGGTAATGCCGAGCTCCCGGGCCTGTTGGGGGCTCGACGCGCTGGTTGCGGCGCCGTCGATGAGTACCGTGCCCTCGTCGGCCCTGTGTACCCCGGCGAGGATCTTGATGAGGGTCGATTTCCCGGCGCCGTTCTCCCCGAACAGGACATGGACCTGTCCCGGCAGGAAGTCCACACTCACGTCGCGCAGCGCGGTGACGGCCTGAAAACGCTTCGTCAGATCTCTTACGGAGAGCGTGGACCTGGGCTCCACGTGCGTCGGGCCGCCTCCCGCCATCGGCGACGGTGGTTGAGTGGTCATGGACGAACGTCCCTTCAGTTGACGTTGAAAACGGGCCGGAAACCCGCCGACGGAAGGTTCAGTTCCTGGACCAGCTCGCTGAGGTTGTCGGCCTTCGCTCCGGCAGCCGGACCGCAGATCACCTGGGCGTTGGTACCGATGTAAGGACCGCCGACGAACGGCTTGTTCTCCAGTACCCGCAGCGCCATGTCCATCGCGATGCGGGACAGGATCAGGTCGTTGCCGGCGCTGGCGCAGGTGGCGTCCCCGGACTTCAGCAGCGCGTACACATCGGGTGTGAAGTAGTAAGAGGCGGTACGGACCTTGCGACTCAGACCCCGCTCCTTCAGCACCCCGTAGGCCGCGTCGACAGTGGTGGCGCTGCCCAGGATGTAATCCATCCCGGGGTAGGCGCCGAGGGCGTTCTCCACCAGGTTGAGCTGGGTGTCCTTGCCGGTATCGCCGTACTTGGTGCCGAGCACTTTGATGTCGCTGCCCTTGGCCTGGTCCTTGAAGCAGGACATCAACTGCTCCAACGAACCAACTCCCGAAGGGCCGGGGAACCAGACGCCGCTGACAGGGTTGCCCTGTGCTTTGAGGTGCTTGGCGAGGCTGCCGCCGAGCGTGCAGTAGTCGAACAGGGCCCGGCCGTGCACCTTCTTGGAGGTGACGCCGTTGACCGTGTCGATCACGACGACGCCCTGGTCGACGATCTCCTCGATCTTCGGGTTCAGCGCCTCGTTGCTGACCGCGCCGATCAGCACCGCGTCGGCGCCCTTGGCCACGCAGTTGGAGAGCTGGTCGAGCTGTTTGCCGACCTCGGTGTAGCCGCCCGCCTCATACACCTGGAGGTGGACGCCGGTGCGCTTGGCCTCGGCGACCAGGGCCTCGTTCTGCCCCAGCCAGTAGGGGTCTTTGACGTGGGGGAGCAGGGCGCACACCGTCCAGTCGCCCTTGATCTGGTCCTTGGGCAACGGGGTGTAGACACCCGGTGTGCGGTGGCCGTCGCAGCCGGGTGACGCACAGTCGATCACCTGGACGGGAACAGCCCAGTCCTTCTTGGTCACAGCCGCCCGCAGCGTGTCCGGGGTGTTCTTCGTGGGGTCGGCGGACAGGCCGGACGCCTGGGTCGGGGCGGGCTTGGGCGAGGGCTGGTCCTTGCCGACTGCCCCCGAACCTTCCTGGGAGCAAGCAGCGAGTCCCAGTGAGCAGGCCACGGCGGCGGCCAGCAGCGCCCGCCGGCGGGGAAGGTTGATTGCCATGTGCTGTGCACCTCGTGGATCAGCGGGCCGTAGCCCGGGGGTGGACGCGCTGTCACGCGCGGTGGGTCATGCGGGGTAAGCAGCCGCACGCCTGTAGCGGCGCTGAGGCGGTGATGGCTCAACGTGTCGTAGGGGGCCCGTCCTCACAGCCTCGGGCGGTAGCCCTTGGAAGTCGCGAGACGGTCGGATACGGCGTCCAACGGATGGCCGATCGGGCTGCGTTGGCCCGCTGACCACGGAAGGAAGCCGCCCGGAGAACTTCGCTGGAGGCGTCTTGTGGGCCGGAGTCAAACATGGTCAACTGTCTAGGTCAATAGTCTTAGTCAAGCGTCCATGTCGCGGAGTGTTACCAACCGGTACAGTGCCGAACGCCGGACCGTGAGAGCGGCTACACGGGAGAACCGGGTGACGGGAGCGCTCCGGGAACGGATGGTCAGGCGACGGACACCTCCGCCCCCAGTGGACACGGTCCGCGCAGCGGGCGGGCATGAGGGACATGAGAAGGAACGAGGCATCGTGCGGGTTCCCACCACCGAGCGGCGGCGACAACTCATCGAGGCAGCTGTTGAGTTGATGCGGCGCAACGGCGTCGACCAGGTCACGCTGCGCGCCATTGCGCAACAGGCGGGTGCACCGCTTGCCACGCTCCACTACTGCTTCCGCGACAAGGACGAACTGATGCGCGCGGCGGCCGATCACTGGCTGGAACGCTTCGTTCGCGACCCAGTCCCCGACGAGGTTCCCCTGGAGGGCGGTCTACGGGCGGTCATGGACAGGATCTCGGCGGCGTTCTGGACGCTGATCGAGACCACCCCGGCCGACCTGCGAGCCCAGATCGAACTGGTCACCTGGGCGGTACGGGACGGCACGCACCCGGCTCTGGCCGAGTCGATGTACTCGCGCTACGAAGCGACGCTCGGCGATGTGTTCGCCCGGACGCTGGACGCGGCAGGCGAGCACTCCGACGTCGACCCCCGGGTGTTGGCGCGCGGCTACGTCGCCGCTGTGGACGGCGCGGTCCTCCAATACATCTCGGAGCCCGCTTCCCCCCGCCCGCGCGAGATCTTCGATCTGATGGTGGAGGCGCTGCTGCTGCGGGCGGGCATCCTCAAACGGTGATGGACCGGGCGGTACGGGCGGCTGGTCAACCGTGACCACCGACGGCCAGGACGGCCGGACTGCCGAGCGCAGTCGACGGCTGCCGCAAGGCCGTGCGCCCGACTGTCAGGTCCGGCCGGGCCAGGACCGCGCCGGAGGCGAGTTCGATGTCCGTGTAGGGCTTGGTGCGGGTCTGTGTGTTGCCGACGCGGAAGACGCAGGTGTCGCCGACGGACAGGGACACGACGGGTGCGGAGGAGCGTTCGTCCTTGTCCTGGTGCATGCCGAGCCGGGCCTGCCCGTCGTAGAAGTTGATCAGCGCGGTGTCCGGGGTGTAGCCGTCCGCCGCCTGCTGGTCGCCGTACGCCGTGCGCAGGGCGCGGCGGCCCAGCATCACCATTCAGTCGGGGAACGGGGCGACCTGTTCGCCGTTCACGTCGCCGGCGGTGCGGGTGTAGCGGTAGGGCTGCCAGTGCCAGCCGATGCACACGGTCCGGACGGACATGATGCCGCCGCGCGGGAGCCGGGTGTGACGGATGAGGGCCGGGCCAGCGGGCCAGGCGCGGCAGGCGGCGACCAGTTAGCGCTGCTCGTCGAGGGTGAGCCAGCCCGGTACGTGCATCGCGCCGGGTGCGACCTCCATGGCGGGACGGGGAATCACCGCGCTCACGCAGTCACCTCCGCCGGTGGGCAGGAGGTGACCCAGGCCCCACGTACGTCCCAGGTGCCGCCGTCGGCGCTTGCGCCGCGCATACCGCTCAGTGTGCTGGGGCCGGCGAGCGCGGTCAGACGGGAGGTGTTCAGCGAGGAGAACGCTACGGTGCGGGCCGGGTCGAATTCGGTGGACTTGTGCAGGCGGCGCGCGAGTTGGGCGAAGCCCAGCACGGAGGCGGCGATCACCCAGGCGTCGGGGGTCTCGACGGTCAGCCGCCTCGCCGGGCGCAGCCAGGAGGCGGCCGCCTCCGGCCAGCCGACGACCGTGAGCACACGTCCGCCGCGGGCCGTCCACGCCTGCGCGAATGCCTGGGCGGCGGCGCGGGAGGCGTCGTCGCGGCTGTGCCCGATAGCGACCGTCTCGATCCGCGACTTCGGCCCCGTCAGCAGGCCGTGGAGCGAGGCGAGTTCGGCGCCGGTGTGCGGCCGGGGCAGGGGCAGGTCGCCGACGTGGGCGGCGAGCTCGGCTGGGCTGATGAGGGGCGAGCGGGAGTCCTCGCCCTGCTCGGTGAGGGGGCTCATGGGGTGGTGGTGCTTCCTCGGTTGTCTCTCCAGCGGGCGTATTGGGCACGCACACGGCGCAGGGCCGGTATCCGGCGGCGACAGCGGCGGCCTCGTCGGCGAAGAACACCCGGTGTGTGACGTAGTGACCGCGGGCGATGGCCCGCAGCGCGGACGGGCAGTCCAGCCGCCCGTACAGCCGGCCGCGGCGGTGTCCGCCGAGCGTGCCGGGTACCGGGCTCTGGTAAGACTGTCCGTCCGCGCCGCACAGGATGTAGGTGCGTGCGGGTTCGTCGGTAGCGGCTTGGGCGGGGGTCATGCGGCGTCGTGGAAGACGAGGCCGAGGGTGTGCCGATGGCCGGAGCGGACGGTGCTCACGCCGTGCCGCATCGGCCCGTTCGACCAGCCGCGTTTGGTGGCCACCGGCCGATCGCGGGTGGTGAAAACCAGGCCGTGGCCCTGAGTCAGGGTGGAGGGCCCAAACGGCCCGGGCGGAAAGGAAGCACGAGGTGCACTCACTCAAACGCCGCGCGGCCACCGCGACCCGGCCTGTGCCCATCCCGCGGCAGTTGGTGCGCGTCCTCTGTGCGCACATTGAGCGTTTCGGAGTGGCGCCGGACGGCCGGCTGTTCCGGAACCAGAGAGGCAACTACATCGACATGTCCGCGTATGGCTTGACGTGGGCGAGGGCACGGGAGTATGTGCTGACCCGCACGGAACTCTCTTCTGGGCTGGCCAAGCGGCCCTATGACCTCCGTCATGCCGGGATCTCGTTCTGGCTGTACTCCGGCGTGGAGCCGGCCGAATGTGCTCGCCGCGCGGGTCGGAGCATCGAGGTTCTCTTCCGCTACTACGCCAAGTTCTTGGACGGTGTGCGGGATCGGGCCAACAGTCTCATCGAGCAGTCGATGGAGGAGTGGGAACGGGGCAGCCATGGTGTTGCTCCTGACGGGTGAGCCGGGGCTTTGGTCCGCGACTGGTCCGGAACAGCTGGTCAGGCGTGGGATACCGGCGGGATAGATTGGGAGTCGCGACATAAATCAGGCACAGGTCTGAGCGGGGCAAGAGGAAGGCGCCTGACGTGCAAAAGCCCAGGTCAGGCGCCTTTTCTCGTGCCCTTAGAAGAAGCCGAGCTTCTGTGCCGAGTACGACACCAGAAGGTTCTTCGTCTGCTGGTAGTGGTCCAGCATCATCTTGTGGGTCTCGCGGCCGATTCCGGACTGCTTGTAGCCGCCGAAGGCGGAGTGCGCGGGGTAGGCGTGGTAGCAGTTCGTCCAGACGCGGCCCGCCTGGATGGCGCGGCCCGCGCGGTAGGCGGTGCCGTTGTCCCGGGTCCACACGCCCGCGCCGAGCCCGTACAGCGTGTCGTTCGCGATCTTGATGGCGTCGTCGAAGTCGTCGAAGGACGTCACCGAGACCACCGGGCCGAAGATCTCCTCCTGGAAGATCCGCATCCGGTTGTCGCCCTCGAAGATGGTCGGCTGGACGTAGTAGCCGCCCTTCAACTCACCGTCGTGCTCGATGCGTTCGCCGCCCGTCAGGACGCGCGCGCCCTCCTGCCTGCCGATGTCCAGGTAGGAGAGGATCTTCTCCAACTGGTCGTTGGACGCCTGGGCGCCGATCATGGTGTCGGTGTCGAGGGGGTGGCCCGTCGTGATGAGCTTGGTGCGGGCGACCGCCGCCTCGACGAACTCGGCGTAGTGACCGCGCTGGATCAGCGCCCGGGACGGGCAGGTGCACACCTCGCCCTGGTTGAGCGCGAACATCGTGAAGCCCTCGAGCGCCTTGTCGCGGAAGTCGTCGTCCGCCGCCGAGACGTCGTCGAAGAAGATGTTCGGCGACTTGCCGCCGAGCTCCAGCGTGACCGGCTTGATGTTCTCGGCGGCGTACTGCATGATCAGCCGCCCCGTCGTCGTCTCGCCCGTGAACGCCACCTTCGCCACCCGCGGGCTGGAGGCGAGCGGCTTGCCCGCCTCCACACCGAAGCCGTTGACGATGTTCAGCACCCCGGGCGGCAGCAGGTCGGAGACCAGGCTCATCCAGTAGTGGATCGAGGCCGGGGTCTGCTCGGCGGGCTTGAGCACCACCGCGTTGCCCGCGGCGAGCGCGGGTGCCAGCTTCCAGGTCGCCATGAGGATCGGGAAGTTCCACGGGATGATCTGCGCGACCACCCCGAGCGGCTCGTGGAAGTGGTACGCCACCGTGTCGTTGTCGATCTCCCCGAGCGAACCCTCCTGCGCCCTGATCGCGCCCGCGAAGTACCGGAAGTGGTCGATGGCCAGCGGGATGTCGGCCGCCAGCGTCTCGCGGACCGGCTTGCCGTTCTCCCAGCTCTCGGCGACCGCCAGGGACTCGAGGTTGGCCTCCATGCGGTCGGCGATCTTCAGCAGGATGCCGGAGCGTTCGGTCACGGACGTACGGCCCCAGCCCGGGGCGGCCGCGTGCGCCGCGTCCAGCGCCCGCTCGACGTCCTCCGCCGTTCCGCGCGCGATCTCGGTGAACGGCTGTCCGTTCACCGGCGACGGGTTCTCGAAGTACTGTCCGCGGGCCGGCGGCACGTACTCGCCGCCGATGAAGTGGTCGTAGCGCGTCTGGTAGGAGACGATCGCGCCCTCGGTGCCGGGCGCCGCGTAACGGGTCATCCTGGTCTGCCTCCCTCAGCAGCGCTGCCCGCCGTTGGGCAGCTCTCGGCGCGAGGCTAGACATGCCGACGTTGCAAGGACGTTGCGCAGCGGACCACCGCCGGGCCGTGTCGGGCCGGAGACGTCAGCGGGGTGCCGTACGGGACCAGCCGGGCGGCGCCGCCAGCTCCGCCTCCAGCGCGGCGAGCCGGGCCCGGGCCGTCGCGGTCGGCAGCACGGCGACGAGGGCCCGCCACACGTCCAGGTCGTCCTCGCCCCACGGCGCGTGCGCCCAGTCGGCCAGCAGGTCGGGGTCGCGCCGGGCGATCAGCGCGCTCCGCATGCCGTCGGCGAGACGCTGCCGCAGCCGCACCACCGCGGGAGCCTGCGAGCCGGGCAGCAGCGGACCGGAGTACGCCGCGGCGGCCGCCGCGACCGCCCCTGTCTCCAGCCGGTGCTGGACGACCGCCACGTCCGAGCAGACCGGCATGGCCAGCCGGTACGGGCGCGAGGAGAGCAGCCCCGGACCGAGCACCCTGCGCAGCCGGGCCAGTTCGGCCCGCAGCGTCACCGGTGTCACCGACTCGTCCTCGTACAGCGCGCACAGCAGCTCGTCCCCGGTCAGGCCTTCCGGGTGGCGGGCCAGCAGCAACAGGATCTCGCTGTGCCGACGGCTCAGGCGGACACCGCGACCGCCGACCACCAGCCGGGCCTCGTCCCGTCCGAGCGCGGTCAGCTCGGCCGCGTCGGCGGGGGGCCGGCGCGGGGCGAGCAGCGTCAGTTCGGACTCGGCGGCCCGCGCCACCGCCCGCACGAAACCGAGGCTGTGGGGGTGGGCGAGCCCGTCCCCACCGGTGATGTCCACCGCTCCGAGCACCCGTCCCGTGCGCGGATCGTGCACCGGGGCCGCCGCGCACGTCCAGGGCTGGACACGCCGGATGAAGTGCTCGGCCGCGAACACCTGCACTGGGCGGTCCAGGGCGACCGCCGTGCCCGGCGCGTTCGTTCCGACAGCGGACTCCGACCAGCACGCGCCCGGCACGAAGTTCATCCTGTCCGCCTTGCGGCGCGTCTCCGGATGCCCCTCCACCCACAGCAGTCTGCCGTGCGCGTCGCACACCGCGAGCAGATGCTCCCCGTCGGCGGCGAACGTGCCCAGCAACTCCCGGAACAGTGGCATCACCGGCGCCAGTGGATGCTCCGCCCGGTAGGTGCCGAGGTCGCTGTCGGCGAGTTCCACGCTCGCGGTGCCGTCCGGCCCGACACCCGCCCGCGCGGACCGCCGCCACGAGTCGGCCACCACCGGACGCACCGGGCGCGGCACCGCGCCCACCGCGGTGAACGTCTCGTGCGCCCGGCGCAGGGCCCGAACACGCTCGGCAGGGTCGGCTCCCGGCTCCAGGGCCACCCACGGATCGGTCAACGCGGCCTCCCCGGACGGCGATGCGGCTGGGGACATCGTCACTCCCGGCGCGCCCCCGGACAACCTCTTCGTCAGAGCTCGCCGTCAGGCGAAGTTCACCAGTCTGATGTAACGCACCCAGTCCCAGTTGGGCCCGGGATCGGTGTGGTCCGTGCCCGGTACTTCATAGTGCCCGATGATGTGCGCGCGGTCCTTGGGGATGCGGTATCTGTCGCAGATCGCCGCGGTGAGTCTGGCCGACTTCTCGTACAGGGCGTTGGTGAAGTAGGCGGGCTCGTCCACCCAGCCCTCGTGCTCGATGCCGATGCTGTGGGTGTTGTAGTCCCAGTTCCCGGCGTGCCAGGCGATGTCCGACTCGAGGACGCACTGCGCGACGTGTCCGTCGGCGGACCGGACGACATAGTGCGCGGACACCTCCTTCTTCGGGTTCTGGAAGATCGCCAGGGTGCTGGCGTAGGTCTCCTGGGTGACGTGGATGACCACCCGGTCCACCGAGTAGCTCATGGGCCGACCGGACGCGGTGTAGTTGGAGTTGCTCGCCGGCTGCCACTCGGCCTTCGGGTAGTCCACTGCCCTGGGTCGCGCGCCGGCCTGCGCGGCGGGAAGCAGGGCGTAGGGGACGGCGGCCAGAGCGGCGCCCTTGAGCAGGTGTCGTCGGCTGGGGAGAGGTCGTGCCCGTTCCATGGGCGGTGGCCTTTCTGTGGGGGAGTGGTGGTGCGGGAGGGTGGTGGGGAGGTGGTGCGGGAGGGCGGTGGGGAGGTCGTGCGGTCCGCGGTGAGTCTCGCTCACCGACGGCCGCTCCTCGCGGAGCTTGGCCACGCACGGAGTCGGTGTCACACGGATCGGCCAACGGGGACTCGTCGGTCCGGGTGGCCAACTGGCCGGGGTGGCCGGGGTTCGGCCTGCCGAACCCGCGGTCGCGCACGAGTCAATCCACCGCGGCGACCCGGGATATCCGGACCGCGTCCACCGGCCGGTGTGCCGGGCGGGCGGACAGGACGTGCGTGTCCGGGACAGCTCGTGTTTCCCCCGTCATGTGATCCCCTTCGTCCACATGAGATCCGCGGTCGATCCGACTCGACGGCGGCACCTCGCGTGAATCACGTTACGGGGCTGGCGGGTTGGGAAGGAGAGCCCGGCGAGGTTCGGTGGACGCCCGGGGAGATGTGGAGAACTCCGCCACTCGATCGGGTGAAGTGGGCCTGCGATCAGGCGCGTTCGGCCACCGCCGCCGGGTCGTCGAGGACGGCCCGCACCACCGCGTGCGCGGCACCCAGCAGCGGCCCCTCGGGGCCCAGCCGGGACACGGACACGGGGCAGGCGGGCCCCGCGGTCCGGCTCGCCAACTCGGCCTCCAGGGAGGGCAGCAGCCAGGGCGCGAGTGCGGCCAGGGCACCGCCTAGCACGACGCTCCGGGGGTCGAGCAGATTGACGGCCCCGGTCAGCGCGACGCCCAGCGCCCTGCCGGCGTCGCGCAGGGCCCGCCGCACGTCCTCGTCGCCCTCGGCTGCGCGGGTGGCGAGCAGGCCTACCCGGCCTTCGCCCGGCTCCAGGCCGGCCGCCCGCAGTACGGCTTCCTCTCCCGCGTACTGCTCCAGGCAGCCGCGCCCGCCGCACGGGCAGGCGGGCCCCTCCGGTTCGACCGGCACATGTCCCAGCTCGCCCGCGAAACCGCGCGTCCCGCGCAGCAGTCGTCCGTCGACCACCACGGCGGCACCGATGCCGATCTCCGCCGACACGTGCAGGAAGTCACGCGGAGTGTCCTCGCCGAGCCAGAGTTCCGCGAGCCCTCCGAAGTTCGCCTCGTTGTCCACCGTCAGGGGCAGGCCGGGCGGCAGCAGGGCGCCGAGGTCGGTGTCGTTCCAGTCGAGGTTGGGAGCCCGTACGACCGTACGGCCGTCCCGTGCGATCAGTCCGGGCACCGCGACCGAGAGTCCCGCGGGCCACAGGTCCTGCCGCTCCGCCTCGGCGACGACCTGTCGTATCAGTGCGGTGAGGTCGCGCGTCACCGGTTCAGGGGAGCGGCCGCGGTTGGTTCCGTGCCGTACCGCCCGTGCCCGTACCTGGCCGCGCAGGTCGACCACGCAGGCCGCGAGGTGGTCGACCCCGACCTCCGCGCCGACCCCGGCGGGGCCGTGGCCGCTGACGGCCAGCGCCGAACCGGGGCGGCCCACCCGGCCGGGCCGCTCGGGTCCCAGCTCTTCCAGCAGCCCGGTCCGGACCAGTTCGTCGACGAGGGTCGACACCGCGGCCCGGGTCAGTCCGATGCGTGAGGCGACCGCCGCCCGCGACAGTGGCCCCTCGGCGCGGACGGTGTGCATGACCCGGGCGAGGTTGCGGCGGCGCATGCCCTGCTGGGTGTCGGGCAGCGCGCGCCCCGGACCGGCCGGGCGGGCCTCGTGCAGCGGTGCGGTCATGCCTCCGTCGTCCTTGGTCTGTGTCCGCCGGCGAATCCACGCCGCGCGGTGCGATGCGGGCGGACGGCCGGTGGACGGCCGTCCGTCGGCAGGCGTCCGTCAGGGGGTCCGCGTCCCGCGCTCCAGGAGCGGTGCCGCATCGGAGACTACCCCGGAGATCCTGTTCAAGGTCGCCTCGTCGCGGTCCACCGCCTCCAGCACCGGGCCGTCGGCCGTCCGCCAGCGGCGGGCGACGGCAGCCGGGTCCTCGCCGGTGAGCAGCCCCGCGGCCTGGGCCGCGGCGCCCAGCGCGACCAGCTCTCGGGCCTCGGGGATCTGCACGGGCCGCCCGGACAGGCGCCGTACGGTCTGCTGCCAGGCCGTGCCCCGGGCGCCGCCGCCGATCAGCAGCAGCGGGGTGGTGCGGTCGGCGTCCTGGTCGAGCACCAGGTCCAGGGCGCCGAGCAGGGCGTGCACGGCGCCGTCGTAGGCGGCCTGGAGCAGCTGTCCGGACGTGGTGTCGTGGCGCAGTCCGTGCAGCAGCCCGGAGGCGTTCGGCAGGTTCGGGGTGCGTTCGCCGTCCAGGTAGGGGAGCAGGGTGACGGACGTACCCGGCTCCACGGCCTCGCGGTCCAGGCCGAGCAGGGCGGCGACCCGGTCGACGGCGAGCGTGCAGTTGAGGGTGCAGGCCAGCGGCAGCCAGTCACCGCGCGCGTCGGCGAAACCCGCCACCGTTCCCGTCGGGTCGGCGGGCCGGTGGCGCGACACCGCGTACACCGTGCCCGAGGTGCCGAGACTCAGCACCGGGGTCCCCGGCCGCAGCCCGAGGCCCAGTGCGGCGGCGGCGTTGTCGCCGGTGCCGGCCGCCACCAGCGTGCCCTTGGAGAACGGCAGGTCGTGGCTGTCGCGCACGGTCCCCGCCACCTCGCCGGGGCGCACAACCCGGGGCAGCAGCGCCGGATCGAGCCCCACAAGGGCGAGGATCTCCTCGTCGTAGGCTTCGGTCGTGGACGCCCACCAGCCCGTACCCGAGGCGTCTCCCCGGTCCGTCGTGCCCTCGCCCGTCAGGTGCTGGGTGAGGTAGTCGTGCGGCAGGCGCACTGCCGCCGTCGAGCGCGCCGCCTCCGGCTCGTGCTCGGCCAGCCAGGCCCACTTCGTGACCGTGAAGGAGGCTCCCGGCACGCTGCCCGTGCGCTCCGCCCAGGCCTTCGGACCGCCCAGCTCCTCGACGAGACGGCGGGCCTGCGGGGCCGAGCGCACGTCGTTCCAGAGCAGGGCCGGCCGCACCGGGGCGCCCTGCGCGTCCAGGGTCACGAGTCCGTGCTGCTGGCCGGCGATCGACACGGCGGCGGCCTCGTGGGCCGCCTCCCCGCACTGGTGCAGCGCCTCGCACAGCGCGTCCCACCACTGGCGCGGGTCGCTCTCGCGGCCGTCACCGGACGAGACGGTGTGCGGCGCCTGCCCGCTCGCCACGACCTGCCCGGTGGCCGCGTCGACGACGAGCACCTTGGTGGACTGCGTGGACGAGTCCACACCGACGACGAGCGGACCCTCGGCTGCTGACATCGGCTCTCCCTCTTTCCGCGGCTCGCGCGATCTGACCTGCGGTTCTCATGGTGTACACGGCCCGGCGACGCGGGTGCCGTTCCGGTCGGGGCCCTCTGTTCCCTTCCCAGGGATGCGTCGGCATACTAATTTGTAAATCGCCATGACGAAATAGTCGCAAGCGAGCAAGGAGCCGCGGCATGAGCTACCAGCCCACCCCCGAGGACAGGTTCACCTTCGGCCTGTGGACCGTCGGCTGGCAGGGACGGGACCCGTTCGGCGACGCCACGCGCCGCGCCCTCGACCCGGTCGAGACGGTGCAGCGCCTGGCCGAACTCGGCGCACACGGCGTGACCTTCCACGACGACGACCTGATCCCCTTCGGGGCCTCCGACACCGAGCGCGAGTCGCACATCAAGCGCTTCCGGCAGGCGCTCGACGCGACCGGCATGACCGTGCCGATGGCCACCACGAACCTCTTCACCCATCCCGTCTTCAAGGACGGCGCGTTCACGGCCAACGACCGCGACGTGCGCCGCTACGCGCTGCGCAAGACGATCCGCAACATCGACCTGGCCGTCGAACTGGGCGCGAAGACGTACGTGGCCTGGGGCGGCCGCGAGGGCGCCGAGTCCGGCGCCGCCAAGGACGTGCGGGCCGCTCTGGACCGTATGAAGGAGGCCTTCGACCTCCTCGGCGAGTACGTCACCTCCCAGGGCTACGACATCCGCTTCGCCATCGAGCCCAAGCCGAACGAGCCGCGCGGCGACATCCTGCTGCCCACCGTCGGCCACGCGCTCGCGTTCATCGAGCGCCTGGAGCGCCCCGAGCTGTACGGCGTCAACCCCGAGGTCGGCCACGAGCAGATGGCCGGGCTCAACTTCCCGCACGGCATCGCCCAGGCGTTGTGGGCGGGCAAGCTCTTCCACATCGACCTCAACGGTCAGTCCGGCATCAAGTACGACCAGGACCTGCGCTTCGGCGCCGGTGACCTGCGCGCCGCCTTCTGGCTGGTCGACCTGCTGGAGAGCGCCGGCTACGCGGGCCCGCGCCACTTCGACTTCAAGCCGCCGCGGACCGAGGACCTGGACGGCGTGTGGGCGTCGGCCGCCGGCTGCATGCGCAACTACCTCATCCTCAAGGAGCGTTCGGCCGCCTTCCGGGCCGACCCGGAGGTCCAGGAGGCCCTGCGCGCCGCCCGGCTCGACCAGCTGGCGCAGCCCACGGCGGCGGACGGCCTGGAGGCGCTGCTCGCGGACCGCTCGGCCTTCGAGGACTTCGACGTCGAGGCGGCCGCCGCTCGCGGCATGGCCTTCGAGAGGCTCGACCAGCTCGCGATGGACCACCTGCTGGGGGCACGCGGCTGACACGGAGGCGTTCCGGCTCCCGGGGCACGCGTACGTGTGCCCCGGAGGGCCCCTACGCGCGCGCGTGCCGAGGGGGCCGCACGTGCGCGTGCGCCGTGGGCGCTCCGGGAGGCACGCCGTCCGTCCGCCCTTGACCGGTCCCCGCGCGGAATGCCGCGGAACCGTGCGATCCATGGCATGGGTCCGTATCGACTTCCGCGCGGGGCCCGCGCGTTGTCCGGCCGGCGGCGATGATGGGCGCCATGGCCATCCCGCCCGTACCGCCTCGGCCGCCCGGGCCGCCGAAGCGCAGGAACCCGCTCTTCCTCCTCCTCACCGTGCTGGCCGCCGCCGGCGCGGTCGCCTTGGTGCTGGTGCTCGCTTCCTCGGGGAGTGGCTCACGGGACGAGCACCCGCCCTCCGGCAGCAGCCCGCGTACGAGCCCGTCACCCGCCACGAGCCCCTCACCCGCCCCGACCCTGAGCCTCCCCACCGAGCTGCCGACCCGGCTCCCCAGCTCCCTGCCCTCCGGGTTCCCGAGCGGTCTGCCGAGCGAGATCCCGAGTGATCTCCAATCGCTGCTTCCCTGATCGGACGGAGGTGCCCGCCGTCACGGCCGGCCGGACTGGGCGGGGCTGCCGCACGTGTATCGGCCCGGGCTGCCGTACGCAGATCACCTTTCCCGGCTACTCCTCCCCGCCCGCGCCACGGGCCGTCACGGCCAGCGCCGTCGCCGGGTCCTGGGCGGGTGACCCGGCGGGCACCCAGTGGCCCTGCCTCCTCCGGTAGGGCCACCAGCGGCCGTCCCGTCCCAGGCGGAGCTGGCGGTCCTCCCCGTCGACGGTCCAGCGGTTGTTCTCGGCCCGCAGCGACGGCCTCTCGTCCTCCTCCCACGCCGACTCCACAGCGGCGCACGCGCGTGCGTGGTCGTCGCCGTCCGGCTCCCACTCCTCCTCCAGCACGGACAGGCCCGAAGCGCCTCCCAGCCGAAAGGCGAACACGGCCCGTGTCAGCTCATCCCTGCTGCGGCCCGAGCCCTCGGCCAGCCGGTCCAGCAGGGCGCTGTCGGCGGCGCCCGCAGCCAGGCGTACGGCGTCCTGGGCGACGGTCGGCTCCGGGACCGGCGAGTGCGCCGCCGTCCCGGCGTTCAGCGTCTCGCCGAGCCACTGGCGCGCCGCCACCGCCGTCCGCGCGGCCAGGATCTCCAGCGCGGAGGGATCGACCCCCGGCGCCGGCGGGGTTTCGGTGTCCAGGGCGGGCGGCAGGCCCGGCTCCGCGGGCAGCTCCGGCAGGGGTGGCAGGGCGGGCAGCGCGCACCCCGCCGCGTACGCCTCCGCGGCGTCCACGCCGTCCGGCGCCGACGGCCCGTCGTCGTCCGCGGTGTCACGGTCTTGGAGCTCGGCGGACAGGACTCGCTCAGCGCGGCCGCGCATCAGCAACAGCACGAACGGATCCTGGTCCAGCAGCCGCGCCACCACGTGGCACAGCGCCGCGGTGTGCCCGCAGTGGTCCCAGGCGCCGCAGTCGCACTCGGGTTCCAGGTCCCCGATCCCGGGCAGCAGTTCGATCCCCGCGGCCGCGGCGTCCTCGGCGAGAGACGGCGGCAGGTCGCGGTCGAGCAGCGCCGCCAGGTGCCCGGACCGTTCGACGACGACATCCAGGAACCGGTCCCACTCGCCGTCGGACAGTTCCTCCAGCAGGACGTCCGCGCGGTGCGCCGTACGATCGCGGTCGTGCACCACGGCCGTGATGCGGCCCGGGCGCACCGAGACCGCGCCGACCGCGCCCGCGCGGGCGAGCCTGCGGCCGGTCTTCACCTGCTCGCCGTCCAGGGCCGTGTCCTCGAGTGCCTTCAGCCAGGCCTGGCCCCACCACGTGCGGGCGAAACCCCGCCCCCGCGCGGGCGGCAGCGCGGCGAAAGTGCGCTCCTGGTCGGCATGGTGCTCCGTCATCGCGATCCTCCTCGCAGCTCCACCAGGTCGGCGAGCTCCGCGTCCGTCAGCTCTGTGAGCGCCCTCTCGCCGGTCCCCAGCACCGCGTCGGCCAGGTTCCGCTTGCGGTGCAGCAGTTCGGCGATACGGTCCTCGACCGTTCCCTCGGCGATGAGCCGGTGCACCTGCACGGGCCGGTTCTGCCCGATGCGGTACGCCCGGTCGGTGGCCTGTGCCTCGACGGCGGGGTTCCACCAGCGGTCGTAGTGCACGACGTGCTCCGCGCGCGTGAGGTTGAGTCCGGTGCCCGCCGCCTTCAACGAGAGCAGGAACACGGGTACTTCGCCGGCCTGGAAGCGCCTGACCATGGCCTCCCGCTCGGCGACGGGTGTGCCGCCGTGCAGGAACTGCGACCGCACACCGCGTGCGGCCAGGTGCCGCTCGATCAGGCGCGCCATCCGCACGTACTGGGTGAACACCAGGACGCTCGCCCCCTCGGAGAGGATGGTGCCGAGCAGTTCGTCCAGCAGCTCCAGTTTCCCGGACCGGCCGGCGATCCTCGGCCGGTCCTCCTTGAGGAACTGCGCCGGATGGTTGCAGATCTGCTTCAGACCGGTCAGCAGCTTCACGACCAGCCCGCGGCGCGCCATGTCGTCGGCGCCGGAGATCGCCGCGAGTGTCTCGCGCACCAGCGCCTCGTACAGGCCCGTCTGTTCCACGGTGAGCGACACCGCACGGTCGGTCTCGGTCTTCGGCGGCAGTTCGGGCACGATCCCAGGGTCGGACTTGCGGCGCCGCAGCAGGAACGGGCCGACGAGCCGGGCGAGCCGCTCGGCGGCAGCCGGGTCCCGGCCGCTCTCGATGGCCGCAGCGTAGCGGGTGCGGAAGGTGCCGAGCCGGCCCAGCAGTCCGGGCGTTGCCCAGTCGAGGATCGCCCACAGCTCGGACAGGTTGTTCTCCACGGGGGTGCCGGTGAGAGCCACGCGCGCGCGTGCGCCGATGGAGCGCAAGCGCCGGGCCGTCGCCGAGTAGGGGTTCTTCACGTGCTGGGCCTCGTCCGCCACGACCATGCCCCACGCCACCTCGGCCAGGCGCGGCGCGTCCAGGCGCATGGTGCCGTACGTGGTGAGGACGAACTCGCCGCCGCCCAGCGCCTCCAGATCGCGCCGGGAGCCGTGGAAGCGTCGTACCGGCGTGCCGGGCGCGAACTTCTCGATCTCCCGCTGCCAGTTGCCCATCAAAGACGCCGGGCACACCACGAGGGTCGGTCCGGCGGACGCCGGCTCGCTCTGGCGGTGCAGATGCAGCGCGATCAGCGTGATCGTCTTGCCGAGCCCCATGTCGTCGGCCAGGCAGCAGCCCAGTCCCAGGGACGTCATCCGGACCAGCCAGTCGAGCCCCCGCAGCTGGTAGTCGCGCAGGCGGGCGGCGAGCGCGGCGGGCTGAGAGACCGGTTCGCCGGCCTCCGGGTCCGCCAGCCGGTCCCGCAGGGTCGCCAGCCATCCCGTGGGGCGGACCTCGACCTGGCGGCCGTCGACCTCCGCGGAGCCGGTCAGGGCGGCGCCCAGCGCCTCCACGGGGCTGATCTTCCGGTCCTGTCGGTCCCGGGCGCGGCGCAGTTCGGCGGGGTCGACGAGGATCCACCGGTCGCGCAGCCGTACGAGGGGCCGGTTGGCCTCTGCCAGGCGGTCCAGCTCCTCGCGTGTGAGCCGTTGGCCGCCCAGTGCGAACCACCAGTCGAAGGCGAGTAGGGCGTCCGCGGACAGGGCCGTTCCGGGATCCGGCAGTGTGCTGCCGGTGCTGCCGGTGCCGCCGTCATCGTCCACGGGTCCGACCGTGAGACCGGAGACCAGTCCGCGGGCCGTCTGCGTGGGCCAGTGCACGTCCACCCCTGCGGCGGCCAGGATCCGGGCGCCCTCGCCGAGGAGTTCGGCGACCTCCTCGGAGCCGAGTTCGACGGCGTCCGGCACGGATGCCGACAACAGCGGCGTCAGCGCCGGCCACGAACGGGCCGCGCGGCGCAAAGCGAGCAGGACGTCCGTGCGCACCCCGGGGCCGAACGCCTCGCCCGTGCGGCCCGATCCGGCCCACACCTCGGCGGCGTCGGCGACCCGCGCGGGATCGCCGACGTCGTGCACCTGAAGCACCGCGCGGAACCGCGGCTCGGCGCCGTGCCGCTCGGCGGACTCGAGCCCAAGCACCTCGACGCGCAGCGAGATCCTCGTGCCCGCGTCGTGGCCCGCGGCGACATCGGCGGTCCACGCCCGCAGCTCCGGCACGCGCCGCGGTTCCCTGGCGGCGTAGGCAGGGCCGCCCGCGAGGAGGGGTGCGGCAGGGGAGCGCGGCAGTGTGTCGGCCACCGCGTCCAGGAAGCCCCGCAGCAGATGCTCGGGGTCGGGCAGCCGCAGCTGCTCGGTGCCGTCGAGCGGGAAGGCATGCGCCTCGGGTGGCATCGAGGCGGCCAGCGCCCGGACGTGCTCGGCGTCCCGGCCGCGCAGCGGTGCCGCGCGCCAGGCGTCGTGGTCGCCGGCGGACAGGCCGGGCAGCAGCAGACCCCGTGCCACGAGGTGCAGGCCCAGGACGGACGCAGCGCCCCAGAACACGGTGGCGCGGTGCCCGTGCTCGGTGACACGCGCGTGCGTGAGGACCGGCAGGGCCGCACGCACGGGAAGCAGGACGGCCGGCCTGGTCACTGCCTCCACACCACCGCTGCGGGGAAGGACGACCGTCAGCTCTTCGACGGGCGCCGGGACCACGGTCGGCGGAGTACGGCCGTCGGGGTGCCAGAAGGCGACCCGGCCCGCGCGGGCGGGGTCCGAGGGCACGAACACCGCACAGCAGCGGGCCAGTTCGGAGGTCTCGGACGGTGATGCCGCGGGAGTTCTCTGCACAGCCAAGCTGATTCCTCAAATTTGACTACTTGAAGTCGGGTCGCCGAGGGTACAGCACAGTGGCGGCCCACCGGGAATGATCGGTGCGGTGGCGTGGGCCACCGCAAGAACGGGAGGTCCCAGGGTGCAGTGGGACCGAGGTGACGCGCGGGGCCGAGGAGAGCGGGCCCCGCGCCACCAGTAGGGGTGCGCCTCAGGGACGACTCAGGGTCGCGGTCCGGAACCGCCGGGAGCGTGGGCCCGTTCTCACGACAGAGAGCGGCAGTGGCCGCGAAGGAGGCGACAGATGTCGAAGAACGCGAAGATCGCCGCAGGAGGAGTGGCGGTCGGACTCATCCTGCTGATCTGGCTGCCCTGGTGGGCCGCCGTCCTGATAGTGCTCGGAGTCCCGGCCGCCGCGTACCTCGCCCTGGACCCCTCGCAGCGACGCCGGCTTCGCCGCGTCACCCGCAAGGAGCTCGGCCGCTGAAGCGCTACCGCCCTCGCGCGTTCCCGCCCAGCGCGCAGGAGTCGACCACATCACCGCTCGCGGGCCTGCCGACGGTCCGGTCCGCGGGCGGCCGGACACCGCGCTCCACCCACGCCACCAGCGCGTCGAACGCCGACCGGTAGCAGGGCAGGATCGGCCGCAACCGGTCGGGATGGGTGTCGTACAGTCCGTCGACGTGCGTGCCGTCCTGGATGGTGTAGTACCGGTGCAGCCCGCCCTGTCCGCTCGCGTCGACCATGCGCGCGTACTCGTCCGAGTCCGCCGCACGGGGCAGTAGCGCGTCCAGATCGCCGTGCAGTGTGATGAGGGGTTTGCCGATCCGTCCGGTCAGGGCCACGCGGGCCACGGCGCGGTGCACGGAGGCGGGACGGGCCGCGTAGTCGTACACCGCGTCCGAGGCGCAGGGCGCCAGGATCTGCGCCGGTGTGGTCCCGGCGGACGGCCCGGGACAGGCAGGGTCGTAGGCCGGGTCGAACGCGGCTCGGTAGGTCTTCTGCGTCACGCCCCAGTACGCCTGCCCGTGGTACGGCCACAGGAACTCCGAGCCCCGCGCGAAGCCCACCGCGTACAGGTCCGCGTCGCTTGCCGAGCCCAGGGTCCGGGCGACGGCCGTCGGCAGTGAGGTGAGCAGGTTCGGGCCGTCGGCCGTCCACAGCGCCCCTTCCCAGTCCACGCCGCCGTCGTACAGCTCCGGGTGGTGCTCGAGCTGCCAGCGCGTGAGGTAGCCGCCGTTGGAGATGCCCGTCATGTACGTACGGCGTGGCGCGTGGCCGTAGCGCTGGGCGACCGCGCGCCCGGCCGCCCGCGTGAGCTGGGTGGTGCGTGCGTTCCACTCGGCGACCGCGTCGCCCGGACGGCTGCCGTCGCGGTAGAAGTCGGCTCCGCTGTTCCCCTTGTCGGTCGCGGCATAGGCGAAGCCCTGCGCCAGTACCTGGTCCGAGATCGCCTTGTCCGTCGCGTACTGCTTGCGTGTACCGGGCGCCCCGGTGACCACGAGGCCGCCGTTCCAGCGGTCCGGCAGCCTGATCACGAACTGGGCGTCGTGGTCCCAGCCGTGCGTGGTGTTGAAGTGGGAGGAGTCCGGGAAGTAGCCGTCGATCTGCGTCCCGGGCACCCCGGACGGTGTGCGCGTCGCCCGGGCCGTGAGCCCCGCCTGGTCGTTCGGATCGGTGTACGGGGTACCGGCCAGCCCGGTGGTGGTGAGATCGGGCAGACACGCGGTCTGTTGGAAGGCCGCGCCCGGCACCCGTACGCGCTCCTGGTGCGCACAATGGCCGCCGGTGCCGGCACCGGCGGCAGCCGAGGCGGGAGCGGGCGACAGGACGGCCGCCGCCATCAGAGCGGCGGAGACGAGCGGAAATCCTTGGGACAGACGCATGACGGCCTCCAATGGCACGACGGGACGGCGGGTACAGCACGGGCGTATGAAGCGCCCGGGGCTGCCCCATCGTGCGGACCGGCCACCCCATCATCCATGGGTCGGCACCACATGGAGCCGGGGCTCGTAATGGAGTAGCAAGACATGTGCCGAGAGGATGCGCTCTCTTGGCACCGGATCTCAGAGGGGGCGTACCGCCAGCCTGTCGAGGGCTTCCAGCAGACCCGGAAGCTCCGGCCCCCGGCCGACGGGCAGGACTTCACCGGGCTCGTCGTCGAGGAGCACGAAGGCGATGTCGTCGGTGCGGGCCACCATCGACCAGCCGGGTCCGTCGGCCCGCAGAGTGCGCGCGTCGCCGGGCGCGAAGGACGACCGGACCCGGCCCAGCGGCGGCGGCGCGTCCACGTACGCGTGTGCCTCCGCCAGAACGCGGCGGACGCCGCTGTGACTCGGGGAAGCCTCGCCACCCGTCCCCTCCTGCGGTTCGCCGCTCCCGTCGGTCGACGCGCTCGACGGATCGACGTCGTTCCCGGCCTGGGTCCCGGCCCGGTCTGCGGGATCGAGGAACTCCGTGTCGTCGATCTGCTCACGCCACACCGCCCACTGCAGCGCGATCTCGTCGGCGCCCAGACGGCGCTGGGCCGGCCCCCAGACGCTGGTGTCGGGCGGGGACAGCGCGGGCCCGCCGGAGGACTCCGGGTCCGGGTCGTGCGGCGCGGGCACGCCCGGAGCCGCCACGGCGAGGGCCAGGGGCCAGCCCGGCAGGGCGGCAACGACACTGCGCTCGTCGGGCGACAGGTCGTACTCCATGCCGCAGTCCCAGGACGCGATGGCCACGGCGACCAGCGACACGTCGTCGACGACGACCGTCCACCGCGCCCCGTCGCCGTCCTGACCGAGCACCAGACCGTACCCGTCGGCGAGCGGTGCGAGGCCGAGCGCGGCGCAGGCCTCCGGGTAGTCGTCGCCCAGAACGCTCGGAAACTGTGCGGGCGTCAGCAGTACCGCCGTGAGCACATAGAGAGCGTCGTCCGCGGCGGCGACCTCCTCGTCCGTCCCGGCCATCTCAGCCTCCCCATCGGTTCGTCCAACGGCGCGCACCCTAGTGCGAGTGGAAGGCCGTTGTCACGACTCCCGTGCGCAGCCGGACCTGCGGTTCTCCACTGTGGGGCCCGTACGGTGGGACGGGGGTCAGTCCTCGCGTACGGCCAACGCCAGGAAGCGGGCGTCCTCGTCGACGTAGGAGGTCATGCGCCATCCCGAACGGGAGAGCAGGGGCCGGAGGTTGGGTTCCGCGCGCAGGTCGTCCGACGTGATCTGCCGACCCTGGCGCGCGGCGAGCGCCGCACGGCCGATCGGATGGAACAGCGCCAGGGTGCCACCGGGACGTACGACGCGCCGCAACTCCCGCAGGTTCTCCGCGGGATGAGGCAGGTGCGCGATGAGGCCCGCGGCGAACACGGCATCGAAGGACCCTGACTTGAGCGGCAGCACGCCGACATCGGCGAGCAGTAGCAGTCCTTCCCGCTCCCGCCCGGCCCGTACGGCGGCTTCCAGCATGGCCCACGTCAGATCGGCGCCCACGACGATGCCCGACGCCCCCACTGCGGCGCGCAGTGGGGGCAGGGCGCGCCCGGTGCCGCATCCCGCGTCGAGGACTCGGTCGCCCTCGCGCAGCCCGAGTTCGGCGACCGCGGCCGCGTAGGCGGGGCCGTCGTCCGGGAACCGGCTGTCCCAGTCGGCGGCGCGGGCTGTGAAGAACTCCTGGACGTGTGTGTGGTCGTCGCTCATGTTCCGCATGATCCCTCACCGGGGCCGACGGGCGCCCGGGAAACGGATGCTCGTCCGGCGCGTGGAGTGTGCCGGGTAGATCGCTGGCGCACCACCCGGCTCCGCGACTCCGCGGGCTGAACGGAACCGGCCGCGTACGGCCGGACGGGCGGGAGCCCGCCGGTGGTGGGTCAGTCCGCGACATCCTTCACTGCCAACACCTTGTCGATCCTGACCCGGACCAGGAGTTCGCCCGGTACGCCGTTGCGTGCTCCGAACTCCTCGCCGCGTTCCTCGCCCATGTAACGGCCGCCGATGCGGGTGGCCCACTGCCGGAGCTCGTCGAGGTCCTCCGACAGCCGGGCGCGGCCCTGCAGCACCACGAACGTGAACGGCGGCCGTTCGTCGTCCACGCACAGGGCCACCCGGTCGTCCCGGGCCAGATTGCGCCCTTTCACGGTCTCCTTCCCGGTGTTGAACACCACGTCGTCGCCGTCGAGCAGGAACCAGATCGGCGCGACATGAGGGCTCCCGTCGGCCCGTACGGTCGACAGCTTTCCGGTGCGGGTGCCGTACGAGACGAACGCCCGCCATTCCTCGTCGGTCATCTTGTCTGCCATGCGCCCATCCTCCTTGCCGGGACAGCGGCGGTGGGGAAGGCTGGCGGCAGATCCTCCGGTCAGGGGGGAAGAGATCACACGGGGAGACCGCATCATGGCGCAGAACCAGACACTGAGCTGGCTGCTCGACGATCTGACCCAACGCGTGGAACACGTACGCCACGCCTTAGTCCTGTCCACCGATGGGCTGGTGACGGGGACGAGCACGGGACTGCGACGCGAGGACGCGGAACATCTCGCCGCCGTCTCGTCCGGTCTGCACAGCCTGGCCAAGGGCTCGGGACGCCATTTCGGCGCGGGCGGGGTGCGCCAGACGATGGTCGAGTTCGACGACGCGGTGCTGTTCGTCACGGCCGCAGGCGCGGGCAGCTGCTTGTGCGTCCTCAGCGGAGCGGAGGCCGACATCGGGCAGATCGCCTACGAGATGACTCTTCTCGTCAACCGGGTCGGCGAGCACCTCGACGTGGACGCCCGCCGGCCTGAAGGGACATCGTAGACAGACCTCTGACCTGCGTCCTTCGTCATCCTTTGCGGAGTTATCCACAGGCTCGCGCCGCCGATTCCCGTCACCGGCTACCGTTTTTCGCAGGTGAGCGCAAACGGCGCGATCCCGACACTCCACGGGGGAGACGAGTATGTCCGGCAACACCGCCACACACGAGGTCACGCCAACCGCCCGGACGGCCGCCACCAGGGGCCGAGCGCCCTTCTCGCAGAGCCGGGCGGCCCGCGAACTGGGACTCAAACGCAGCGAGTTCGACTTGGCAGTGCACCTCGGCCACATCCGCACCCGTCCCGCTGAGGCAGGAGGCGGCCGGCATGTCGACCGCGCCGAGGTCGAACGGCTGCGCGGGCAGGAGGGCTTCCCGGAGGCGCTGCGGCAGCGGGTGGCGACCGTGGGCACCGGGGAGGGCTCGGCGATCATGGAGGTGACCGCCGCCCGGTTCACCCGTCTTGCCAGACTGGGCCTCCTGGTTCCGGTCACCTTTCATCTCAACCGGTACCGGGCCGTGGTCTGGCGGTATCTGGCCGACGAACTAAGGGAGTTCGCCGTCGACGCGAAGAACGCCTCGCTACTGAACCGGCCCCTGCCGGAGGCACTGCGGGGCCAACTGGACACCGGCCTGGACCTGCGCCCCCGCAACTGGCGCGGACGGAACCTCGGCTTCCTGCTGCGTCAGGCCGGGGACCCATGGGAGCGGGCAGGCGGCGTGGCCTCGCTGCTCGACCCGGTCCAGATCTCCGAGATCGTCACGGATCCCTACGAGCGCTCCCATCTGAGCCGCTTCCGGCCGCCGCCACCCGTCCATGGCGCACCCGGCTCGCCGGCCGCCCACCTCACCGAGCGGATCACGACGGCGCAGGACCTCGACGAGATCGACCTGCTCCGCACGGACCTGGCACGGGCGGTGCGGGAGGCGCGAGCCCACCGGCCCGCGCCCCGCCCGGCCTCGCGGCACCCTGCCCCACACCCGGGCCAGGACCCACACCGGCAGCTGGACGCACACCCGCACTCGGTACGGCACCGGCGTCCGCCCGCGCCCAGGCACTGCGATCGACTCCGGCAGTCCGAGAACCCCCGGCGGTCACGCGGCCTGCTGGGCAGGCTCTTGCGCAGAGCCACCTGAGCCACGCACGCCGGCCCCGGACTGGTCGGAACGCCCGACGGACCACCGCGGAGAGGGTGTCCGCCTACACCGCGCGGAAAAGCCCTTCCTGGACGACCGACACGAGCAGGCCCCTGAAGGCCGTAGATGCGCCCGCGGGCCAGACCACGGCCGCCCGTCGCGATCGGAGACTCCTGGTCGTACAGGAACCACTCGTCCGCACGGAACGGCCGGTCGAACCACATGGCGTGGGCGGAGATAGAAGCCGCGAGTGCTCGGTGACCTGCATGTTTTTGGTGTAGAGAGTGCTTGGACGCATGCTCAGCACACCATGCGCACAATCGTGCGATGGGTGGTAGCCAGTCCATCCAACAAGTTGCTGTAGGCACGCTGAGTGAATGCCGACGGTTTCCTGCGTGGAGGGGCTCCAGCAGGTTCTTGGTCTGCTGGTGGTACAGCGGCAACGCATCGCTGACCTGCGCACATAGCAGCCATGGACAGCTCGTCGGAGTCGTTGGCCCGGGGGTGGTCCGGATCTTGATTGATGCGGGCCGAGGAACTGCGGCTTGGCTTGGACGGGTCTTCGCCTCCTTCCTTGATGAATGGTCGGCACCGATAAGCGAACCTCTTGCCCGGGGAGGCCGCCCGACAGCATGCAGCGGTCGGCCCCTGCGGCAACCGCTCGAGCTCCCGGCCAGAGAAAGGCACCGGCCAACACCGCCCTTCAAGCTGAAGCTCTCAGGCTGCTGGCGCAGGGCAGCAATCCGCAGGCCGTGGCCGCAGAGCGGTGGCCACCCGCTCTGAGCCATAAGGTCCCACCTGGCACAGGTTGTAGAGACCGTCCAGAAGCGTCCAGCCGGTCCAGGCTGTGAGCAAAGTTGCAGGTCAGAGCCGCGTAGTCCCAGGGGGGCCCGCACCAAAGCCTCGGCGTCGTCGACCATCGTGTGCATCACCGAGAGCACGGTGGACTTGCCGTAGTGGCGGGAGAGTTCGGTGAGCCGCTCGGCCGCGACGTTCAGGGTGGCGATGAAGGCCCGGATGTCGAGGCCCACCTCGTCCGGAAGGAACGACGCCGTGAGGATCATCTCGATTACGTCCTCACGCAGTTCACCGCCGTCGACCAGTTTGACGGCCGGGATGCGCAGACCCTCCTGCCACACCTCGGTGGCCTTGGGCGACCACGAGGCGAAGTCCATGCCGCGTCCGCTGCGTACTGGCCCGCTTGGTCGACGCTGCCCGACGCCCGCGACTGACAGGCATCGGCGGCCTTCCGGCGAGGTCCGCCACCGTTCACTGGGGCGGGCGCGACCGTCGAAGGCGAGAAAATACCTGGTCATGCGCACATTCTTGAGCCAGGGAGCGGAGTAGAGTGAAAAGACCGGGAGTTCTTCGCACACGGATTCCCATGCGGGTGTCGTTCCCGGTGATCAATAACGCCGGGCTGTCGCAGACGAGCCCGGAGGCAGGTCCGCGCCATGACTGTGACCATCGGCCGTACGACATCGAGTGAGCGCGCACCCTCGCCGCCGGCCCGCCTGTCCCTGACACCGGCAAGCCGGGTTCCGGGCCGGCTGGACGGCGCGTGGTGGCCCCGCTCCCGTGACCTCACCCGTGAGCTGCCGCCCCTGGCAGCCGCACTGGACAGCTTGTGGGGCCGGATCACGCGGGTCACGGTGAACCCGGCCCACTGGCCCGTCATCCCGCGCAAGGTGCCCGTCGCAGGGCACACCGTGCGCGTGGGATGGTTCACCGACGAGCAGGATCCGCACAAACTGATCCTCCTTTCCTACACCGTCGGCCGCTGGGACCTGTTGGTGATTCCGCCGGAAACCGGTGCGGCTTCCGCCGCCCGGCTGCTGGCTGCCGCGGCTACCGTGGGCGGCCTTCGTACCGCCGGCGAGCTGATGGCGGACGAGGTCGCGACCGGCGACGGTATCGACGCCCGAGGCCGGGAAGAAGCAGACCGTGTCGATGCCCGAAGCCGGGAAGAAACGTGGGAGAACGATGGCGGGGCAGCGCCATCGTCGCCCCTGGCCCGGCACGTGGGCGGGGCGGGGCGTCCGTCCTCCTCCGGCCGGGGGAGGTGAGAGTGCCATGACCGTCATCGCCGTGGCTGTGTTGCTCCTCGTGATCGCCGTCGGAGTCGCTCTGATCCACCGGCTCAACGCTCAGCACAACGCACGGATCACTGCTTTCCGCTACAGCGATGCCCTGCCGGGGATCGGCTGCCGGACCCGGAGGCACCGCCGGCCGACGGCAGACGGGACCGCCGACACGCCTCGACACGACGGAGAACGCGGATGACATCGGCCTTGGCCCGACTGGGGGCGGTGGGTGTGACGCCGACGCGTCACACCCACCGACACGCCGCCTCGCGCTCGGGCTGCTCCGCTGCCGCCGAGGCCACACCGCGCACACCGGCAGGTAGGGGATGAGGACGGAACGTCATGGCGACACTGCGCGAGCGGAAGACGTACCGCGAGAAGATCATGCGGGCTCTGTACCAGGCCACCGAAGGCGATCGCCTCCTGGGTGTCGATGGGGCGAGGCTCCACAACGACCTCGGTATCCCTGAGCAGGATCTTGCTGCTGCCTGTACGTATTTGGCGGGCGAAGGCTGGGTCGTCGTCGACTGGGCGAGGGGCAATACGCCTGCGATGGTCACGCTGACGCACCAGGGAATCCGACAGATGGAGACAGAAGAGGAAGAGGGCGGCTGAGCCGCCGCTTCGGTTTCCCGCACTGAGGTGAATCTTCGGGAAAATTTCCTTATGTCAGAGCAGTCCCTACGGCGTAACGTGGAACCGGGTCGGCGCACGCTCACGTGCAATGGCCCGGAAGGGCGGCTCCGGCGGGTCTACGCCGGAGCCGTTTTCTTCGTAATGGCGCATGGTGACCGCGATCGCGGGACATCGGTTCCGAGCTTCCCTTCCTTCGCTGATCACCGTGTTGGCCGAGCATCTCGGATTTGTCACCCGTTTTGGTCTGGACGCCGGCGTCTGGGTGGGACTGCCGACCCGGCTGCTGGTCGACGACCGAGTCGTGCGTATCGACTCCTTACCGGTCGGTGACAACACCGTCCTCATCACCCGAGGCGATCGCGACCACTTCTCCCTGCTGGTGGTCCCACCGGACACGCCGCCCGACGCGGCACGCGCCGGATGGCCAGGGCCCTCCGGGCCGACAGCGTCGCCGGGCCCGAACAGATCCTCATCGACACCGGCAGCGACACGCCGCGCCCGCCGACCTGGCACCTCGTTGCCACATACACGCACGAGGGTGTCACCTATGTTCTGAGGCCGGTTGTTCGAGGTCCGGGCGTTGGAGCGCCCCCGTCGTGCCAGGTCGCTAGATGCGGGCGAACCTCTCCGTCTGGTGGGCGAACTCGTGTGCCATGGCGGCGCTGACCGTGGGCTTGGTGTCGCGGATCGTGTCCAGGTAGTCGGCAGTGGTGGGAGCGGTCCGGGTTCCGGTGTCGAAGGTGCGCTCGAACTGGGCCTGGGAGACGGTGCGCGCCGCGTGGGCGATGTCGGCGGGGGTGAACCCCTCGCTGGCGGACGCTAGTGCCGCGCTGTCGGCGTCCGCGCCCGCTCGGGCCAGGTAGCTTTCCCACAAGGCCGTCCTGGCGGTGTGGTCGGGAGGGCCGATCGGCAGCACGTAGTCGAAGCGGCCGTGCCGCAGGAACGCGGAGTCGAGCGTGGTCACGTTGTTCGTGGCGCAGACGAGCAGCCGCCCGTCCTGACGTCGGAACCGGACGATCGCCTTGAGCAGTTCGTTCACGACGCCGACCGCGGTCGCGTCCGCGCCGCCGCGTTCGCCGGCGACCTCCTCGACCTCGTCGATGAAGACCAGGACGTGCTCAAGCCGGGCGATCTCGTCGAAGCGCCGGTTCAGCCCGGTCGCCAGGCCGTACTCGGCGGCCAGACGTGCGGGGAACAGTTCGAGGAAGGGCCATGCCAGGCGGCTGGCGATCGCGTGCGCGAACGTGCTTTTGCCGGTCCCGGGCGGACCGAACAGCATCACCGCTCGCGGCGGCTCCACTCCGTGCTGGGCGGCCAGTCCGGGATGGGCCAGCGGCAGGACCAGGCGCCGCTCGATGAGCTGCTTCTCCCGCTGCATGCCCGCGACCTTCTGCCAAAGTCCCCCGGGCGGCAGCTCCGCTCCGAGCGAGGACAGCGTGCCGGCCGACCGCGGGGTCACCGGCCCGCGCTTTTCGAAGAAGACCAGCCCGGAGCGGGCAGCGAAGTCGCAGTTGCGCAGAGCGGCGGCACCCGTCTCACCCTCCGGCAGGACGGCGTGCACCGCTCGGACACCGTCGGCGAAGAGCCGTTGCTCGAGGGCCGTGATGAGGGCACTGCCCAGCCCGCGCTGCCGCCAGCCGGGCGCCATGCAGATGCGCAGAATCCAAGCCCGGTCGCCCTCCACCCTGCACACCGCGGCGCCGATCAGCACGTCGTCCGCCGTGGCCACCACGGCCGGGTGGAGGGCCTGGAGGGCCGTCACGGCGTCCGCGAGCGGGAAGAGAGGTGGCTCTTCGGTCGTGCCGCTCTGCGCATCGACGCGGACCACCGCCTCGAGGTCGTCCTGGGAGTAGTCCCTGACACGCCAACCCGTCATGATCAGCTCCGCGTGTTCCGTCGTACTCCCATCATCGGCCGCTGCCCGACGTACGCGCACGGCCGGCTCGAATCCCCGGTCAACCGGTGCCGCGCCACTCGACCGGCAGGAGCGTCGCAAGGGAGCGGACCACCGCCCGGACCTCCTGCGCCGTACGGTCGACTTCGTGCTCCTCGACCAGTCCGTCGGTGAAGCACATGATCCGGTCTCCGCGGTCGAGGGCCGCTTCGGAGGTCACGAGGCCGGATCAGCGAAGCGGTCCGAAGTTGTGACGGTTCCCAATCCCAGTCCGTGATCCTCTTCCAACTTGGTTGGCGAGTCGGCCAGTTGGCTTGGAGGGGACTGGTAACAGCCGGCACCTCTTGACGGGCTGCTGAGACACGTAAGGGATTTTCGGGTCTGTGCAGGAGCGCTATACGTGGAAGGGCACGGTGGTGATGACGATTTTGGGGAGGGATCGCAGGGCGCGGCGCAGGCGTGGGGCGGTGCGGCTGTGGAGGAGTTGGTGGCGCCGGTGCCGGGTGATGATCTCGGGGAGGATCACCGTGAGGGTGAGTTCGGGGTGCTGCCGGTGCAGGGCCTCGATGTAGTGGACGAGAGGTGCCACGGTCGCCCGGTAGGGGGAGACCACGATCTCCAGCGGGAGGTGGTCGCCCCACAACGTCCAGTAGGCGCGTACCCGTTCGGCTTCCTGAGGGGTGAGGCTGATGTGGAGGGCGAGCACGGGCTGGCGGAGAGAGGCCGCGTAGGCGAGGGCCCGCATGCCCGCGAGGTCGAGCGTCGCGAGGGCGACGACGGTGAGGTGGCGGATCTCCCCGGGCAGTTCCTCGTTCTCCCCGTTCGTCTCCGGCCGCGCCGCGTGCCGTCGCGGGGCGGGGGCCGCGTACGGCACGGCGGGCTCCGTACCCGGCCCCACGGCGGTGTGCGCGGGCAGTTCGACGGTGTGCGGGCGCAGGCGCAGGCGTGCCCGGACGGTGGCGTAGTGGTGCCGGATCCGCAGCGTCACGAGCAGGAACAGTCCGACGGCGACGATCGCCACCCACGCACCCGACGTGAACTTGCTGATGCCCGCAGTGACGAAGACGACGGCCGACAGGAGGCCGCCCAGGGCGTTCAGGAGCAGGCTCTTGCGCCAGTGCCGGTCGCGCAGCCGCCACCAGTGCACGACCATGCCTGCCTGGGAAAGCGTGAAGGCGAGGAAGACACCGACCGCGTACAACGGGATCAGGGCCGCCGTCTGCCCGTCGAACGCCACGTAGACCAGGGTGGCGGCCACCGAGAGCAGGGTGATTCCGTTGCTGTAGGCCAGCCGGTCGCCCAGCCGCATGAAGACCCGGGGCGCGTAGTCGTCGCGCGCCAGGAGGGACAGGACGCGGGGGAAGTCGTTGTACGCCGTGTTCGCGGCGAGGAGGAGGACGGCCGCGGTGGCGGCCTGGACGAAGACGTACATCCACCCGGAGCCGAAGCCGAAGTGGGCCAGTTGGGAGAGCACCGTCTCCCGGGTACTGGGCACCACGCCGACGAGATGGGTCAGGACGACGATGCCGGCGAACATGGCGATGAGCAGTCCCACCATCCAGGTGAGCGTCGTACGGGCCTGGCGCCACTCCACGGGCTTGAACGCCGGTACCGCGTTGGAGATGGCCTCGATACCGGTCATCGCCGTGGCGCCGGACGAGAACGCCCGCATGATCAGGAAGAGTCCCGCGCTCTCGGTGACCGTGACCGCCGGGGTGGGGCGCGGCCGGAAGTCCTGCCCTGCCGCGTGGACGAGTCCCGAGACGATGAGGGCGAACATGGCGATGATGAAGGCGTAGGTGGGGGCGGCGAAGAGGGCGCCCGCCTGCCGGATGCCGCGCAGGTTTCCGGCGAGGAGAACCACGATCACCCCGACGCCGATGGGCACGGTGTCGGGGGCCAGTGACGGGATCGCCGAGGTGATGGCCGCCACGCCCGAGGCGATCGACACCGCGACGGTGAGGACGTAGTCGGTCATCAGTCCCGCCGCAGCCACCAGACCGGCCACCTGTCCGAGGTTGTCGCCGGCCACGATGTACGAGCCGCCGCCGTGCGGGTAGGCGCGGATGGTCTGACGGTACGACAGCCCGACCGCCAGCATGAGGAACACGATCGCGCCGGAGACCGGGAACGAGTACGCCAGTCCGGCCGTTCCCGCGAGCACGAGGACCGCGAGCATGGCCTCGGGACCGTAGGCGACCGAGGAGAGCGCGTCGGCCGACAGCACGGGCAGAGCCACGAGCTTGCGCATCCGCTCGGACACCAGGGCGGAACTCCTCAGCGGCACCCCCAGGACGAGTCGCCGCGCCCACTCCTCGGCACGACCCAGCCGACCACTGGGCGGTTCCTCCGTGTCGACCTGCTCGCCCGGCGAAGACGCCCCCAAGGGCGAGAGGGGAACCAGGCGCCCGAACCGGGCCGGCCGGAGCTGTGCCGCCGGGGGGAACGCGCCCAGGTCGGGGTCGACGGGCAGGGCGCGACGCCAAGTCTCGGGAGACGCCGACACCCGGCCCCAGGCACGGCCCACCCGGCGCAGGACGCGCAGCTGTTCCTCGTCCAGTTCGGCCAGTTGCGCGGCAGGTCCGGGCGGCCCCGTTGACTCCCCGCCTCGACTACCGTGTGTATCCTTCACGCCGCGCAGTGTGGTCGATCAGTGCTACCCGAGCGGCGATGACATGCCGGTCCGACGTGTGCGACTGTCTCCCTCGAGGTGAATCCGCGGCACGTGCCGCAGCGCTGGAGTGCTACTCCCGCGCCCGCAGCCCTGCCTTCCACGACCTGCGCTCAAAGGGGCGGGCCGTGTGGCGTGTCGTCTTCTGGGCCGGCGGTGCCGGACAGAGCCATGGCCCGTCCCTTTCGGAGCGACCCGCCAGTTTTCCCCGGCGAAAGGGGCCGGCCGTCCCAAGGGTGGCCCCGGTCGCCGGTAGTACGCTGGGAACATCGAGGGTATTCCGCACGTCAGTGCCATGTTGGCGTTGTCGTCGGGGAACGAGAGGCCGGGTGCCCGCACGTAGCACCCGGATGAAGGTTTGCGCCATGAACGACCTTTTCCATACGCCCGCATCCCGTGGAAACAACCGGGCGCTGCGCATGCGAGACGGCCGTACCACCGCCTGATCTGGGCCTTGGTGCCACGCTACACAGACAAGCGACGACCGGACGGCGTGTAGTGGCGTCATGCGGGAGATCCGGTCCGTGAACCACGGTCGCTGACCGCCGTACAGGACGCGTACGACATCTTGGGAGTACGAGGGCGGTGCGGGCCCTGACCTGCAACGCGAAGCCGTAGGGGCGGCCGGGGCGCAGGAGGGACCGGATGACCGACCGAGAAGACGACGAAGACCAGAGCCCTGTGGGGGCGATCGGCCGGGTGACCGTGTCCATCCCTCCGGACGGCCCGGGGGAAGTGCTCGTGGCGGTACGCGGCGGGACCGAGGCATTCGCCGCGTGGTCGCGGCATCCCATACCCAAGCACGAGCGCGTCATTGTCGTGGACCGCACCTCGGCCCGCTCCGTGGTCGTGGAGCAATTTCCCGACCCGTGAATCACGTTTCCGGTGAATCACGACCCCGACAGGAGAATTCCATGCTGTTCTGGCACGTTCCCGCCCCCGACCAGGCAATGCTCATTTCCGGGTCGAAGCGCCGGGCGGAGGACACACAATTCCGGATCGTCACCGGACACGGCAGCTTCGTCTTCCCCGTCAAACAGAAGGCCCGCTTGCTGTCCCTCGCGCTGCGCGAGGCCGAGATCACCGAGGACTGCGTGACCCAGCAGGGCATTCGCCTCAGGGCCCGAGCCGTCGCGGTGTTCAAAGTGGGTGACGACCCCGCGTCCATAGCCAACGCCGCCCGCCGTTTCCTGGCGGAACAGAACGCCATGGAGGAACTCGTGGGCCGGATCTTCGCCGGACACCTGCGCTCCATCATCGGCGGGCTGACGGTCGAACAGATCATCCGCGAACGTGATCGCGTCGCCCAGGAGGTCAAGGAAGCGAGCCACACCGAGATGGAGAAGCTGGGCATCGTCGTCGACGCCTTGCAGATACAGGAGATCGAGGATGTCTCCGGGTACATCGACAACCTGGCCGCCCCGCACGCCGCCGCCGTCGCCAGTCAGGCACGCATCGCGCAGGCCAAGGCCGACCAGGAAGCCGCCGAACGCGAACAGCAGGCCGCAGCGCTGAAAGCCGAGTACGAACGGGACACCGCCATCAAGCGTGCGGGCTTCCTCGCCGAGACCGAGCAGTCCAACGCCCGCGCCGCGCAAGCCGGCCCGCTCGCCCAGGCGAGGGCCACCCAGGAGGTCACAGAGGAGCAGACCGCCCTGGCCCGGCGCCAGGCAGAACTAGCTGCGCAGCGGCTGGAAGCGGAGGTGCGGCGCCCCGCCGACGCGGAGGCCTACCGTCAGCGCACCCTCGCCGAAGCCCACCGCGATCAGGCCAAGTTCGAAGCGGACGGCGCCGCCTACACCGAGCGGACCATCGCGCAGGCACAGGCCGACGCCAACAACGCCCGCGCCGCCTCTCTCAGGGACGGCAACCAGGAACTGATCGCGGCCAACCGTGTCGTGGAAAACCTGCCCGCCCTCGCAGACGCTGCGGCACGCGGTCTCTCGGGCGCCACCCTCACCGTCCTGAACGGCGCGACGGGGGTCAGCGAGGTGGCATCGGGGATCGTCGGCCAGGGAATGGCGATCCTCGACGCGCTCAAGAGGTCGACGACGATGCCACCCGGCGTGAACGGAGACCGGCCTCGGCCCACCGAAAAGGCATGAACGGCACAACCCCACGGCAGCGTGCGCGAAGGTCGCCCACACCGACCGAACCGGACTACAGCCGCGTGTTACCGAGCTGTGCGTGGGGTGGCCGGCGTCGCCGTGGATCGAGCCGCGCGAGTCCGCTCCACCGCGGCGGCGCGCTCGGCGAGTCCCTCCTGGAGCTTTGCGGTGCTTTCCGCCTGGTCGATGAGGCGAAGTGCCTGCTCCCGCCGACGGTGGAGGTCGTCGCGGGCGGGGAGGAACGGCGATACAGCGGGCGAAGTTGCCTTCGTCCAGCGCGGGGCAGCCTTCTCCTCAAGAATTGCCGCCTCTTCGGCCTGCAGTTTGAGCGCGGCCAGTGACTCGTCCAGGTCCTCGATGTAGTTGGTGATCTCTTTGAGACGGGCCTTGGCCGACCGGATCGCGGCCGCAACATTCACGCGGTTGCCCTCGGCCTGGCTGCCGGCGTCCGCGGCCCCTGGGGTGCTCCGTCAGCATCGGTCGGGTCGTGACTGCACTGCCCGCCCGCGGCGGCCGGGGGGCAGACGCTTCAGGCGGGCCGGGCAGGCGTAACGGTCAGGGTCGAAGAGCTGCTGGGCCTCGCCCAGCAGGCCGAGCTTTAGTAGATCGTCCGCGTACTGCGCTCGCAGCGGCATCAAGCCGACGGCCCGGTCTACCTGACCGGGCCTTCATTTTCTCCTGGCTGTTCGTCAGGCATGTCCAGGATGGCCTCTCGGGTGTACCGAGGGCTCCCTGGGGGTGTGGCCACCCTAGGGGCCATGAGTGCGGTGAGGAGCCTGCTCAGGTCATCCGTGGATAGCGCCAGGCCCAGGGTCTGCACGATGCGCAGAGCACAGTCCCGGATGGACTGAGCATCCTTCTCGGGCGCCGCCGTGCTCCTGATCTCGTCACACACTCGGCTGAACTGCTCAGCGCTGATCGTTGGCCGACTTACTTGCGCCATGGTGCGCTCCTCCTGGAAGAGCGGGCCGTTCCACCCGCTCCTCCTGGAAGAGCGGGCCGTTCCACCCGCTCTTCCAGAAAGCGCTGAGCACACGCCAACGGCAACCGGAGAGAGCCGGTGCGCAGGCGCTCGACCAGAGCCGCTCAGACTTCGTTGGCACGCGCTCAAGGTGCGCTGGCACAGGACAACTGCGGCGATCAGGTCCTCCGAGAAAGCAGGGCATCATACCTGCTATTGCATCTGGCGCATGTGCGCTTGTGAGAGGAGGCGGTATACCGTCTGCGGCTCGCCGTACTCGACCACCTCAGCGCCTGCAACCATGCCAATCGCCTCCAGTAGGCGCCGCGAGCCCGTGTTCGCGCTCTGCGTCACCGCCACCACTGGATTCCCGCCAGGTAGATCGCGAGCCCATTCCACCGCGGCAGCGACAGCTTCTCGGCCCAGGCCCCGCCCCCACCAATCCGGTAGGAACGTGTACGAGACCTCCGTGCCGCCTCGGGCCGAGTCCGGCTCGATGGTGACCATTCCGACGGGCTGTTCTTTCGGGCGGTCCTTCACGGTGAACGCCCCCCGGCGTCCCGGGGAGCCCCCGATGCCGGACTGCGATTTCGTCCTCGGTCACCGGGCCTCCAAGGAAGCGGCGTACGCGCTGGTCCTGCCACACGACCAGCTGTCCGCCTGCGACCGGAGCGCTCCGGTGCGGCAGGCGATGAATCCGTTCTTCCCGATGGCGCCCGTCCGAATCGGAACCGCTCGTGGCCGGAGACCGGATCCTGGCTCCTCTGCACGCCTCGCCCCGTGCCCTGGTCCGTCAGAACACCCGCTGCGCGGTCTGGGGGCGCCTTGCACAACGCCGGAGTTGAGACCCTGCTTTTAGAGGTCATCTCATTTGGCGAGTCGGCGGTAGCAGATGAGGGTGCAGGCGATGCTGGTGAAGGCAAGGAAGTGCTCTGCCTTGCGTTCGTAGC
>NZ_JBIAXS010000034.1:0-96746 GCF_042896885.1 Streptomyces sp. NPDC001231 | reverse complement strand
AGCTACAGACACTACTCGCGGTCTGGACCGGCACCTGTCCGACCTGCCACCGCGACATACCAGCACCAATACGGACCTGACCAAGCCCTACTAGAGTCCGGTGCATGACCCGTCATACCCCTGCCCGCCCGGTGGACGTGGAGAAGCTCTTCCCTGAGCTGATCCCCTTCCGCCGTGAATCCGTCCGCCTGCACCCGCGCGCAGGCTCCCCTTCCTGCCGCGACAGTTCCGTTGGAGGACCGCTGCTGTGGCCTGTGGCCGAGCCGTGGCCGGTTTGTGCAGATGAGCACTACGACACGGACACAGTGAGCGAGCTCCAGCCTGCCGTGCCTATGGTCCCCGTCGTCCAGGTCCACCAGGGCGACGTACCCGGCGTCCCATTCCCCGAGGGAACGGACCTGCTTCAGGTGCTGTGGTGTCCCTACGCGCACGGCGAGTACTGCTACCCCCTGCCGCAAGTGCACTGGAGGAACTCTGCAGCCATCGCAGACATATTGCCTACTCCTGCCCCCGTGGCAGGGCTTCCGGAGGACTGGTATCCGGACCCGTGTGTGGTCCATCCGGAGCAAGTGACCGAGTACCCCAGTAGCGACCTTTCCTGGGAGATGCGTGACGCACTGGCGGCCCGCTTCGAGGATCTGCACGCCACGACCGGCCTGTATTACCGGTATCACCTGGCCGACGCGCCCGGGATCAAGCTGGGCGGCTACCCCGGCTGGACACAAGAGCCCTGCTGGCCTGACTGCGAAACGTGCGGGGGGTGCATGGAACACCTTCTTACCATCGCGAGCTGGGAGTTCGACGGCGAGTCCTGGCGTACGTGGCTGCCGGTAGAGGACCGGACCGACAGCGGTTGGACCGAAGCCGCAGACAACCCCGCGGGTTTGTGCCTCGGCGACGCTGGCGGCGTCTACATCTTCGAATGCCGCACCTGCCCTGATCGCCCCATCGGGCACTGGTTCGACTGCTCGTGACCGACAGACGCCCGCAACCAGGCGCCCGAGCCCCCTGGCCGAAAGCACGAGCACTCCACGAAGTCAAACAGCAGAGGTCGCGGATGTTCACGAGAAATGGCGTCACCCGTCAGGGACTGACCAGGTGTCCTTGAAGCTGAAAACTCGCTGTCGTCCGGGCACGAAGCTGTGCCCGGATCCGGCGCATGCCAGTTCGATACCCGCGCCCCCTGCGTCCCGGTGACCGTGTTGGTGTTTCCGCTCCGTCGAGCGGAGTCGCGAAGGAACTGCTTGAGCGGCTAAATGTCGCCGTCCGTGACGTGCAGGAGCGCGGGTACGAGGTCGTCGTCGGGCAGTGTATGGGCGGATCCGGACACGTCAGCGCCTCAGCCGCCGACCGCGCAAGCGAACTGACGTCGATGCTGACTGATCCCACCATCCGGGCCGTCGTGCCGCCACGGGGCGGAGAGACCGCGATCGACCTGATCCCACTGCTCGACTGGGACCGGCTGCGCGAGGCGGAGCCGACTTGGCTCGTGGGGTTCTCCGACGTCTCGACCCTCATCACGCCGCTGACGCTGCTCACCGGAACGGCAACTCTTCACGGCAACAACCTCATGGACACGCCCTACCACGTGCCCGAGGGACTGCTGTCGTGGCTCGACATCGTCGCCGCGCCCTCAGGCCACCGGTTCACACAGACGCCGCCTGGCCGCCACCGGGCCACGCGCTTCGACGACTTCGCCACCTTCCCTGACATCCGCGAGTACACGCTCGATTCGCAGGGCACTTGGACCCGGCTCGACGACGGTGGCGACGTGGAGGCTGAGGGCAGGCTGATCGGCGGCTGCATCGAGACGCTGTGCAATCTCGCGGGGACGCCCTACCTCGATGTCACGACTTTCGCCCGCAACGAGTCCCCGGAGGGGCTCCTCGTGTACGTAGAGGCAGCCGAACAGGACGCCTTCACCATCTGCCGAAACCTGCACGGCATGAGGCTCGCCGGATTCTTCGACCGCGCGAACGCGATTCTCGTCGGCCGGACCAGCGCACCGGACCACAGCTCTCTCAGCCAGCATGAAGCCGTCCTGGATGCTCTCGGCTCCCTGAACATGCCGATCATCGCTGACATCGAGTGCGGCCACGTCCCGCCTTACATGCCGATCGTCAACGGAGCCCACGGCCACATCGTTCACTCACCGAACCGGAGCGAACTGACGCAGACGTTGGACTGACGTGCCAGGCCAGGCGTCCGGTGGTCAGGGAAGTGCGATTCCGACGTTTTCCCCTCCACGCACTTTCGTTCAGCCGATGGACGGTGGCGTCCGTTTCGGCGAAGCGGCCTTCTCCGGTGGTGTCGTGAACTTCGCCATGGCGGGATCCTCCGGCGCCAACGTCGACTTCCGCGCGGCAACGTACAACGGCGCCACGGTCGACTTCTCTGGTTCGACCGGCGCGGCACCGTCGGGCCTGGTTCAGCCGAGCAGGTCGCTCTTGCCGACCGGGCTGAGGCTGCGTCCAGCTTGGTCCGGCTGACGCGGCTACCGGCATGACGCCCCATCGAATCCGCCCCCTTTACAGCGGGGAGCGGCAGGGCCGGAGCCGGCCGCGGGGCGGGACTCCCTCACCGCGGGTGCGGCGCCTGCGCTGCCCGCTCCTCGCGCCTGAAACCGCGAAACCTCCTACGCGTAGCCGGTTGAGGTCGCGTCATCGTGCGAATGGCCGTGGCCTGCGACTCGTCACGCCGTGATACCTCCTGAAACCGGCGCTCCGGGAAGCTGTCCTATTTCCGTCCCCGTGGTCTGGCCGTGCCCGTGAGGCGGGCACAGGTGTAGTCAGCCCCAGTCGCCGTTGATCCATGCGAGCAGGCGGGCGCGCTTCTTGTAGGAGCAAGGAGCGTAGACAGCGCCGGACGTGACGTACGTTTCGGGCCCGCCCTGCAGGTCGTACCCGTAGTCGCTGGGGCCGTATTCGCCGTCGCGGTAGCCGTCCATGTCGTCGGCCCAGTCGAGGAGACCGAAGTCGAGGTTGAGGTTCTCGAGGTACCGGTTGGGCTCGGCCGGTTCTACGGGTGTGGGACGACCGTCCGCCCCGGCGGTGAGCCGGTCTTCGAGGCAGCCGTCGGAGCGCACGGGCTGGCCCAGCCACCACCCGGCCAGGAACACGGCGTACAGAGTGGTGGCGGCGCCGAGGCGGCGCAGGGTTATCCAGGCAGGCATCCGGGGAGTGTCGCACGAGACGAGGCCGGCGCCCGCGTCGGCGGACACACCAGGCCACACCACCTCTCTACCACCAGTGGCCCTCGAACCACTCTCGAATGCGGGGGCGTTCGGTCGTGTCGTTGGTGCAGGCGACGGTGCAGGAGGCGAAGGTCTGAGTCGGTCTGGCGTCGGCGCCCCCACGCGGGTTGCAGGCCGGGTCCGGCGTCGGGTCGAGCGGGAGGGGGGACATCGAGTCGTACCGTGACGGGTACACCGTCGGCGCCGGAGTGGGTGTGGGGGATGGTCCGATTTCGTACTCCTCGGCGATCCGGTCGAGGGCGGCCTGGTCGACGTGGCATTCAGGGGTGACGGGCTGACCCAGGTACCAGCCCGCAACGAACACGCCGTAGATCGCGGCGGCGGCGCCGAGGCGGCGCGGGGTGACCCGGCGGGGGGTGTTCACCGGCGGCCCCGTTCCAGAACACGGGTGGCGTCCCGTAGCACCTGGACCGCGGCTTCGGCGTCCTTGGCCCGGCTGTCACAGATGAACCGGCAAGCGGTCGAGAGCGCCTCCTCCCGCATGGCGGCCTCATTCCCCATGGTCGCGGAACAGCCGGTGCACACGCCGGGCAACGGGTCCCCGGTCATGGACTGGTTCCCGGTGCCGTGGCGGGGACCGACCGAGTGCTCGACGACGATGTTGTCCGGGTCCACGCTGCCGCTCTGGTCAGCGGCGAGGGTGAACCCGGCACCGAACGCGACGGCGGTGAAGGCCGCCCCGATGCTCTGCGACACCGGGCGCTGCCTCCAGCACCCGTCATCTCCCCCCTGCAGGCGGGACCCTGACGGCCTGTCTCGCAGCTATGCAAGCCTCCGGCACGGCTTACGCGGCTGCACCGCCTCGACGCCGACCTGCCATGCCCCCGGCGTCAAAGCGCGTCACCTGCCGGAGCTGAGCCAGTGGTGCAGGGCTTCGTGCACGCTGTCGGGCAATGCACTGAGCTCCTCGATCGCTTCCCGATCTCCTGGCCAGGGGGCGATCCCCGCCGCGGTCAGCACTGCGTACAGGTTCAGGCGCCTCAGGTCGCGAGGATCGATGCGGCAGGCAAGGCGATCTACGGGATTGGGCGGAGCCAGCAGGAAGTCATCCGCCGGGGCATGCTCCCACGCTCGATCGGTTGATGCGGTGATGGTCTGCATGATCTTGCTCCGTTCTGCGTGTGCTTCGTTCGCACACCTCGCGTCCCCAAGGGGCGTGTGCGCTGTGTGTGCTTGGTTCGCTACCGGCCCTGGCCTCCTGGCGCGGCGGGCGGATCACTTGGCCGACTGCCGACAGCCGTCTCTTCGGCCCGTTGCAGTGATCGACACCAGGGACAACCCGCTTCCGCCTGGTCCTCGCGCGGGTCGTGATCGACAGTAGGCATCCACCAGCTGGCGACGGCTGAAAAGTGAACCGGTAGCAAAGAACCCAGGCGTCGCCAGAGGGGCACGATTGAGGCGACGCCGACGCTTCCAGAGGCGTCCCCCGTGCAGGCCCCTCGCCTCGTCAGTCAACGCCAGGTCCCAGTGGCCGACGATCGTCGGCGGAGCACCCTGCCCTAGGGGTCACCGCGCCGACGCGTTGCCTCTTGCATGCCCGTACACGCAGTCGGCGTTCTACGGGTATCGGGCACGAAAGCGGAAACACACACAGGCTCCCCCTGCAGGACGTGGGCGCAACCCTCCGCGGCCGCAGGCCGTGAGCAGGGCTTACGCGAAGGCGGTGACGGCCGGCTGGCCGCGCACCACACCCTCCCCGCCGACACGGCAAGTACGCGCAATACACGAGCGATGTTACAGATCACCCATAATTCTGCGACTCTTACCTGCATGCTCCATCAATATGCGAAATCCGCGCTTTGATGCCCTATCAGGCTGCACCACCACCACGAACACTGCTTCGCGACCCCATCCCGCCACACAGCCGGCACCCGAAAGTGAGTAACAACCACCCGCGCCGCCCACGATGGTGGCGGACAACGGCGCCACAAGCTCATCGATCGATTCCGCGCCCACGACCTCGCCGAAGGTGATCGGCAGCATGGCCGGCCCGGCGAAGCGCATCGCGACGGCCGCAAGTGGGACGACCTGCCGAGCGAGGCAGCCCGGGCATGCGTGCCCGGCAACGGCGATGCCCGGCCGGCCCTGTGGCAGGCGGCGGGGCATCGTCCCGTCAACGGTCCCGGTGAGAGGAAATCATCGGCCTGGACCTGAGCGCCCCCCTGTTCGAGATCGCCAAAGACAAGAGGGCACGGCCCAACGTGCGCTAGGTGGTGGAGGATCTGTTCGACCTGGAAGACGAAGGCGGCGTCGACCTGGTCTACAGCCACACGATGCTGCACCACCTGGAGGACTACCGCGCAGGTTTGGAGCACTTGAAGAGCCTCGTGCGACCTGGCGGCACCGTCGCGCTGATCGACAACGTGTGTGATCTGTACCCGACGCCGCCGCGTAAGGCATATACCTGGCCTTGGCCTGCGCTGTGGAGCTTCCCCCGGTGAGATCCGACGCGTGGGGCTTCGTGACGCGTGGTTCCCGCTGCGCTTCTGGCACAGCCGACCGTGGCTGGCCCATCTGCTCAGCGACCGCTACCTGTCGCGCGAACGGTTCCGCGAGTTCTGCGGAGTGTCTTTCCCGGGGCCCGGTTCGATGACCTCGGCTTCGCCTTGGCGATGGCCTGGGCAGCCGCCGAACAGGCGTGGAGCCCAATAACGCGGTTGTCGGCCGTCTCTGGGGCGGCGTGGCGTTACGCGGCCTGAATAGCAGCGACGGCCTTTCGAGCCCCACAGGGTCTGCGGGCTTTCCTCAGCGCGTGCCTGTCGTCGCAGTGCTGTAGGCGTACAGGGCGACGACGCCGACCACGCAGACGAGGATCGTCCAGGAGGCGAGGCTCATCCGTTTCCCTTTCCGCCCGGGCCGTTTCGGCTTCTCGGACCGCTTGGTGCGGCCGGGAGCCGCTGGGGCGGGCGGTGCGGCGTCGGCGGCGGTCTCGGCGAGCAAGCGGCGGCAGGCCGTGGCGAGTTCGCCGGTGCCGGCACCGAGCGGGACGACCGTCTCCGAACGCGCCGGAGCGGTGGTGCCGCCGTCGAGGATACGGCCCGCACGGAGCAGGACTTCGTCCTTGCGACCCGAGGGGGCGAGACTGATCCAGCGCTGCACATGCTCTCCCCGGATGACCACACCCCCGGCCCGGTCCCGGTACACGGTGTGCTGACGCCAGAGCATGCCTGCCAACTGCGCTGCGGTGTCTCTTAGTTGGGCGCTCAAAGCCCGTCCTTCCAGAGCCGTACGGTCAATCGAACGGAAATCGTACTTCGGCCTCTCTGTTCCGCTCGGGCGGCCCAGGGTTGGGTGATGCGGTCTGCGACATCGGCCTGCCCCTGCGGCGCAGGAGCCCGCCCTGGGGGGAGCAGGCATGCGCGGGAGGTAGGTCCCACGCTTACAGCGCACCGAGGGTCCCTGGCGTCACACATCCAGCCGATCACCCGCGAGCACCAGACACACGGCGACTCGAGTTCAAAAGATTGGTGATCTTGTAAGGTCGGGCCGCCGCCTGTGACACTCAGGACCTGGAACGCGCTGAACACAGTGACCCCTGAGCGGGTCACGCCGTCTGCAGTCCGGGGGAGGTGCGCGGGCGGCACCAAGACAGGGGCGGGCCCTTTCATCCCCGTGGCGGGCCCGCCCCCCTGTTCACCTCGCAGCGTTTCGAGTGGAGTTCACGTGCAGCGTTATGTCATGCCCATGGCTTCGGCGAATGTGGCGCTCTCCTTGGCGTGAGCGGCCGTCAACACCTTGGCCGTCCACCTCCCCCGCTCAAGAAAGACCCCCACTTCGTGACCGTCTCCTTACATGAGGTCCAGCCGGCCGGCCGGCATGCTGCCCTCCCCGCAGGCAGCCTGTTCCGGCGGGTCTACGCACCCCGCGCGTGCGACGCGCTCGCCTACTCCATGTCGACCTATGCCATGCCGCTCGTCGTGCTGGCCACCACCGGCTCCGCGTCCCTGACGGGCCTGGCCTTCGCACTGGAGTGGATACCCCGGGTGGCCGCGTTCGGCTTCGCCGGCACCCTGGTGGACCGCAGCGGCGCGGCGATCGTCTGCTTCATCGCCTCACTGACCCGCGCCCTGCTGGTGGCGGGCGCCGCTGCCGTGCTGGTCGTCCTGCCGCCGGGCACGGCCGAGACCGTCACCGTCATGGCACTGGCCGCCGCGACCGGTGCGCTGACACAGTTCAGCTTCATCGCCAACGAGGCGGTCGGCGCCGTCGTGAGCCGGCAAACTCGAGGGCAGTCCCACAAAGTGCAGTCGGTCCTGATCGGCATCGACCAGACGGCCACCCTCATAGGCCCCGCGCTGGGCGGCGTCCTGCTGCTCACCGGCCCGACACGCATGCTCGCGTGCCTGAGCGTGCTGTCCTTCGCCTCCGCCGCACTCGCCCTGCAGACCCCGCCCACTCCCCTGCGCACCGCACGCCGTGGCGGACCGGCGCCGGGCGGCGGCCTGCGGGAAGGATGGCAGACCCTGCGCTCCCTGCCCTCCCTGCGACGGCTCGTGGCCGGACTGGCCTGCTCCAACCTCACACTCGGGCTGCTGCAATCGGCCAGCCCCATCCTCGTGGAGGACCGCTTCGGCCACTCCGCGGCCGCCGCCGGCGCGCTCTGGTCCATCGCCGCGGCCGCCACCTTGGTCGCGGTCGCCTGCTGCCGCGCCGGCCTCGACCGGCTCGGCCTGTGGGGGGTCGGCGTCATCAGCGCAACCATCGCGGCCGCCGCCTGCCTCGCCGTGCCCCAGGCCCCCTCCTACACCGGCTACGTCACCCTCATCGCCCTCTTCATGGCCGCCGACGGAGGACTCACCATCGTCCTGCGCACCCTCCGCTCGCAGGTCATCCCACCCGCGGCCTTCGGCACGACCCTCTCCCTGACCATCCTGCTCCTGCTGCTGCCCTTCCCCATCGCAGGCATCCTGCTCGCCCTCACCCCGCCGCCACACCTGAACAGCCTCATCGGAGCATGCGCCCTGCTGCAGGCACTCACCCTGCTCGTCACCTTCCTACGACTACGCAACGACCCCGCCCTCCGAGCCAGGACACCGCCACCCCGCAACGAAACCTGAGCCGTCCATTCAGCCATCGAAGCGCCAGTTCGACGACAAGCACGCCGGTCCATTCCGGCCTCTACAGCGGCCCGTCCAGGACCCCGGCAGCCCTGTCGTCCGGAGCCAAGCCCAGCTATACATGCCCGTGCAGCCGCTGCTCACCACCCTTCGCGCAGCGGCTGCGCACCGCCCGACCACGACCCCGAGCACACAAACCGTCACAGCATTGCGCTACCACTTGAGCCCTGCGACTACTGCCCGAGCCAGGCTCGGACCACCATCCGGTCCACGCCGCCCTGTCGCGCGGATCCGGCCTCTGACCGATGCCGGTCAGTGGCCCAGGCGGCAGGTGCTCCAGCCGCAGCCGTGCCTGTAGGCGTTGGGTCCCCGGCACCTCATTGTGTTAGCCGCTGCAAGTTCGTTGTCAGCGCGGTGAGGTGGGGGACGAGCAGCCGGCGTGGTTGCTGCCGACCGTCCCCGGACGGCCGGAGTGGGCCCAGCTCAGCCCCTGTGATTCCCCCCGGCGAGGTGAGTCCAACCGCTGGGCAGCCCCTCATCCGCGAAGCCCTTCAAGAGACAGCCCGGCGGCACGCCACCCGAAGGGACCCGAGCCCTTTCGCGTCTCGGGAACATCCCTTTTGACCGCTCACAACCCATTCGCGCATTCGTTCGAATTCTGTAGATCCACTGTGCTACGTTGCCGCCTCTTCCGGGGGCTGTTCCGCGTCGATCCCTGTGCGTCCGCGCCGAACGGCCTCATCTCCGACGCCTTTTGGAGGTGCTGCGTGGCCTCACGCCACAAGCCGAACCGAAAACGATCGATCGTACGAGGTGGACTCGCCGCCGCAGTGGCCCTGGCGGCCACCAGCGGAACCTTGCCAATCCTCCTGACGGACGCCCACGCCGAGCCCGCCCCGCTGACTATCCCGGCCCCCGACCGCTTCAAGCCGGTCGCCAACCCGGTGTACGGGGCGGGGCCAGGCGGTGTCGTTGAGCGCACGGAGGTCAAGGACCAGAGCGCGCTCGGCCACTACCGCTGGACCCCGGACGGCGGTACCCCGGTCGACCTCCCCGCCTCGTCCCCGTACGACGACGTCAACACGATCGGCGGAACGAGCCACGTCTCCGTCACCAGCGGGGATGTCGTCGCGATCTACGACTCCTCGAACAAGGTGCAGCTGGCGGACATGAAGTCCGGCATCACCACCAAGTACACGCTGCCGAACGGCCACTTCTACCGGGGCGTCTTCGGTTCCGCCGTGCTCACCGCCACTCGGGACACGAACGGCGATAAGAACGTCCTGCACGTGCTGCGCATGGCGGACGGGCAGCTCACCGACACCCCCGTCACCGGTCTGCACGGCTGGGTCGCGGAAGACGGCATGACGCTCGGTGGCGACGACCGCACAGTGGCGATCTGGTACGCGCACCCCGACGGGGCCCGCGGCGTCGGTCTGCTGGACCTGGCGACCGCCGAGGTCACCCCGGTGCTTCCGGGCGCCACCGGCACGAACGCCCAGGTCGTGTTCTCTGACGCGTACGTCGCCTGGTACTCCCCCGAGGGCGGCAACACCACTGCCCGCGTGCTGCCCCGCGCCACCCCGGAGGCGGCCGACACCAAGATCGAGCTCGGCTCGGACGGCGAGGGCACCCCGCGGCTCGGGCTCGTCGGCGACTGGCTGGTGACCACGCGCCAGATCGAGCAGGCTGCGGGCGACTTCCTCGTCCGCGAGGGCACCCCGCTCACCGCCCGGCCGATCGCCGGCGGCGAGCCGAAGACCCTGCTGGCGCACGCCGGCTGGCGTATGACGCAGGTCCCGGGCGGCGGCCTGGCCGTCACCGGCGGCGCCTCGTCCCGGGACTGGGCCGTACGCCGGGTCTTCGTCGGCGACGACGGGGCGCCCGCGCTGCGGACGGTGCGCGAGGTGGCACCCAAGGAAGGCAATCTCACAAGGCTGTCGCTCACGGCCGGGCATCTCGTCACGGCCGAATCCGACACCACGTACCTGCCTGCGCTCTTCCAGCGGAACATCACCCTCGGTGCGGCCCCGTCGGCGGGCCAGCGATCGCTGCTCGCACGCCCGGACGCGCAGACGAGCGGCGAGACGGCACAGCGCGTCTACGACTACCGGCAGCCGGTCGGCACCGGAGACGGCCGTACCGTCGTCGCCACCACCGACGCGGACGGCGCCCAGGTACTGGTCGTGCTGGCGACGGACGGCACGAAAACGGTCGTACCCGCCGTGGACCCGCAGACCGGCGAGAAGATGCCGACGGGCTCCGACCACTACTCGGTCGTGCGCTCGGCCTCCGGCCGCTATGTGGTGTTCGGCGACAGCGGGCGCGGCGTGGAGGACCGGCAGTACGTCGTCGACCTGGACGCCTCCGGCGGGCCGAAGGTGGTCCGGGTCCGTCAGGGCCAGGGCGGGCTCGCGGTGTGGGGCACCAAGCTGTGGATGCCCGGCGACACGGACGGCACGCTCCAGGCCGTCGACCTCAAGTCCGGCGTGACGACGGACACGGAGCGGATCACCGGCGGCTGTCTGCCGCAAGAGTTGCAGGCCGTCGGGCCCTGGGTGTACTGGGACTGCTATCCCTCGGGGACCGTCAGCTCCGACGGTCACGGCGTCTACAACACGCAGACCCAGCAGTGGTCGTACGCCCCGCGCGGTACGCTCGGCGACGGCTACGTGGTCGCGTACGACTGGGACCGCGGCCGACTCAACCTCACCCCGATTGGGGACGGGCCGCGCATCATCGAGGCGTTCACCTCCCAGTACAGCGGCCCGCTCGTGGAGGCCGACCGCTTCGCCGGCGCCATCGCGTACGCGAAGGAGAAGAACGCCCAGATCACCGTGCTCGACTCGGGTGTCGACACCTCCCCTGTTGCCGAGATCGAGTCGCGGGTCGAGCAGTCCGTGAACCTCGCATCGGCGACCGACGCCGTGTGGGATGCCGACTGGCAGCTGTCCAAACCGGTAACCGGCGCCCAGGTGACGATCCGGAACAAGGCCGGGCACACGGTGTTCACCGGGTCGGCCAAGGAGTACGCCGCCGCCGTCGCCTTCTCGTGGGACGGCCGGAACGGCGACCGCCGGTACGTCAACGCTGGCACCTACACCTGGGAGCTCACCGGCACGCCCGCGGACGGCAGCGGCGCAGCACTGAGGGTCACGGGCACGATCGAGCTCACCAAGCCTACGAAGACGGCCGCCGACCGAGGCACGGGCAAGAGCATCACTTAGCCGGGCGGGGCGGCACTGACGCATGTCGTACGCCTCCCTCGACGAACAGCAGAAGGAGCTGCCGTACGGGTTGGCGTACCCGGCGAAAACAGCCCCTCCGGAAGATGCCGGAGGGGCTGTTTGCCTGGCCCCCGCTCCATCTCGGTGCTGGAGAAGGGCAAGGTCCGTGACCCGGTAGGCCGTCCGCCTACCCGGACCGATGCCGTGGCCGGCGATGAGGCGTATTCCTCTCGCGCCAACCGCGCCAACCTGCGCAGGCGCCGCAGCCGTCGCCGCTCGTTCCGCTGGGGGTCGCCGGGCGCGACGTCGGCTGCGGCGGCCTGCGTCTTTCGTCCCTGTGTGTCGCCCCCCTTTTCGTCCGGGACGGCCAGGGAGCCGGGCCGCGGTCCGCCCCCGTGGCGAACCGCACCGTGATCAGCGCAAAAGCAACTGACAGCTCGTACCCCCTTGACGGTCCCGCCGCTCCGACTCCCGCGAACGGCCCAATGACTGCAGTAACGATGAGCCGGACTCCATTCGGGTGAACCGTGACCCACTTTGGCCGCGTGAGTTCGTCGTCAATGGGCCGGAGTTCGACCGTCGCCGAGACCTCCACTCCGGAACGGACCGCATAACGGGCCTGCCACTCAGGCGTCTGTTGCTCGGCGCGGACGCGGACTTGCCTTCCCGGAGTTCTCGTGGGGAAAGACCCACGTTCCGAGCGCTTTCACGGGAGCGTCCAGCGCGTCACCTGCCGGAGCTGAACCAGCGGTGCAGGGCTTCGTGCACGCTGTCGGGCAGTGCACTGAGTTCCTCAATCGCCTCCCGGTCTCCTGGCCAGGGGGCGATCCCCGCCGCGGTCAGCGCCGCAAGCAGGTCCAGCCGCCGCAGGTCACGAGGAGCGACGCGGCAAGCAATGCGGGCTGCAGGAACGGGCGGGGCCAGCAGGAAGTCATGCTCCGCGGCACGGTCCCACACTCGATCGGCTGACGCGGTGAAAGTCTGCATGATCTTGCTCCGTTCTGTGTGCGCTTCCTTTTCACGGCCGCGCCGTCCCCGCGGGCCGAGTGTCCTGCGGCTTCCTTCTCTACGGGCCTTGACCTTCTGGCGCGGTGGGCAGATCGATTCGCCGACCGACGGCAGCCGCCTCTTCGGCCCGTTGCAATGATCGGCGCCAGGAACAGTCCGCTCCCGCGTGGTCCTCGCGTCGGCCGCCATCCAGGCACCAGGCGGCCACCGGCTCGGTGGGGGCGGATACGAACTCGTCTCGCTCCACCGGGTCATTGCGCATGCCAGACCAACCCCATACAGCCGAACCCCGTTGCGGGCCACCATCACCCGCAGACCAGACCGTAACCGCCAGGACACTTCGTCCCCGAAGGGAATCAGATCTGTCTCCCCCAGCCTGTCGGTGACCGGCACGCACCGCATCCGTGCTACGGCACCCGGCGGCGCCCTCACAGCAGGGGGCCGGACGATGACCGGGCAGGGAGAGGACACGGCGATGGAAGGCGAGCACCTGCGGGTGGTCGTTCAGGCCGGTGACCGGATCGCGGCGCGCCAGCCCGGCGAAGAAGTGCCGGCGCGTCCATAGGGGTTGGCCGCCCCGGCGACGACCCGAGCGGCCTCCGTCTCGTGGTCCGCGATCCGGTGCAGGACCAGGTCCTCCTTGGCCGGGAAGTACCGGAAGAGGGTCGGCTTGGAGATGCCGGCCGCCGCCGCGACCTCCGCCACGGACACCGCGTCGAAGCCCCGCTCCAGGAACAGCCGCACGGCGATGTCCGACACATCCTGGTACATCCGCCGCTTCTTGCGCTCACGCAGGCCCGTCTCACCCATGGGGCGAGCCTGGGCGGCGCTGTCCGGTGGGGCTCGCGTCAGCGGCCGACAGGCGGGCCTGTCCTGCCCGCATCGCTCTCCCCCCGGCCGCGGAAGAGCATGGGCGAGACAAGGGTTCGCGACCGGCCTGACCGGGAGCCCCAGGCTGTCGGTGGCTTCCTTCAGAGTGAACGCGTACGACTCCACCCGCCGCCGCGCCTCGGGGACCTCGTCCGCATCGCGAGGTAGTAACGGTCGACCACGGTCAGCTCGCCGCCACCTGGGCAGGATCCCGCAACGGGGGCTCCGCGGCTCCTTGGCGGCCCCGACTTCGACGCCAACACGAACTTCGACCCGGCTACCATCCACACCCTCGCCAGCTGCGAGTGGATCAAGAAGAGTCAGCCCCTCTGCCTGATCGGCGACTCCGGCACCGGCAAGTCCCACATGCTCGTCGCCCTGGGAACCGAGGCCGCCATGAAGGGCTATCGCGTCCGCTACACCCTCGCCACAAAGCTGGTCAACGAGCTGGTCGAGGCCGCGGACGAGAAGCAGCTGAACAAAACGATCGCCCGTTACGGCCGCTTCGGCCTGCTCCGCATCGACGAACTCGGCTACACCTCGACCGCCACGGCGCCGAACTCCTCTTCCAGGTCCTGACCGAACGAGAGGAGAAGAACAGCGTCGCCATCGCCTCGAACAAGTCCTTCGGCGGCTGGACCAAAACGTTCACCGACCCGAGGCTCTGCGCAGCTGTCGTCGTCCGGCTCACCTTCAACGGCACCATCATCGAGACCGGCAGCGACTCCTACCGCCTCGCCAGCACCCGAGCCCGAGCCGAAGCAGAGGCCAGCTAGCTCCCGCCACGACAGTCGGCACCTCACCAGAACTCACGGGGAGCTGGCCGGCGGTCCATCAGATCGCAGCGCGGACCGCACCTCATCGAGGGTCGGTGGCCCGGGATCACGAACGGGCTGACCGACCTCGGATGACCAATTGGGACGGACGCGTCCCATGAAGTCTGTGAGGTCGTTCCGCAGATACCGAGAGTCGGACGGCTTCAGCCGGATCTGCTGACGGCTGTCGGCCCACCAGATCTCGAAATCCGCAACCGTGCCTTCCGCCGGCCAGTCATCGCTCTGTTCCGGAAGCAACAGGACGTCGACGAAGCCTCCGACGCTCGGGCCGATGTCCACGAAGATCCCGATCGCACCGGGCCGAGGAACCCTCACGACGGTGCCCTCGAAAACTTGCCCGAAGCGCAGCCCCCTCCGAATCCGAGCCCACTCGGCAGCTGTCACCACGAACGCATCTTCGCACCCTCGTCCAGGGCATGAGCAACTGCATTCAGGCGGAAAAGACCCGTCACGGACGTCGATCGCCCCGCCCGTCCGTGAGACACAGCGCTGCCATCACTTCTCGTGAACGTTGCCCGACAGTCGGACGTCCGGCTGCTGCTGAGACTCATCGACAAACGCTGTCGCTCACGGCGAACGAAGCCACCCCACCCGCCACCGACACCTAACTCCCCTGCGGGCATCCCGGCCTGCGGCCGGCGAACCTGGACCTCGGCGGCGTCCAGGGCTCGATTCCCTCGGCTTGGGCGTAGGCGAGGCCCAGGTCGAGCTTGCTGACGTCGGCGACGCACGGCAGTGCACAGAAGCCAGCGCCATGGCGCAGGAGTGTTCCCTTGCTCGGCGGGAACAACCGATCCGGCCGGCACTGTTGCACCAGCCGAGGGACCGGCGCCGCGCGGGCGGGGAACAGAGAGACCAAAAGATCGTCCGGCCGACGTGATCCGGGGGCTCCCGGGTCCGCGGTACGCCCGGTCACCCGATATCGGGGCGACCCCTTATACGCCTGCCGCAGACTCGGACCGCGGCCTTTGCACACAGGAGGACTGTTTGATGAACGACCGGCCCTTGACGCTCATGGCGGTGCACGCCCACCCCGACGATGAGGCCACTGGAACGGGAGGTGTCCTCGCACGGTACGCGGCGGAGGGCATCCGCACGGTCCTCGTGACATGCACCGACGGCAGTTGCGGTGACGGACCGGGGGGCGTCAAGCCGGACGACCCCGGGCACGATCCGGCAGCCGTCGCCTTGATGCGGCGTCAAGAGCTTGAGGAGAGCTGCAACATCCTGAAGGTCAGTCATCTGGAGACACTGGACTACGCCGACTCCGGGATGATGGGCTGGCCGACCAACGACGCCCCCGGATCCTTCTGGCAGACACCAGTGGAGGAGGGAGCTGCCCGACTCGCGGAACTCTTGCGCCGCTACCAACCTGATGTGGTCGTCACCTACGACGAGAACGGCTTCTACGGCCACCCCGACCACATCCAGGCAAACCGCATCACGATGACGGCGCTGGCGATGACCAGGGCGACACCGAAGGTGTACTGGACGACGGCGCCCCGCTCGATGATGCAGCGGTTCGGGGAGGCCATGCGCGAGTTCGGTGCGGACTGGCAGGAGCCGGATCCCGCCGAGGCCGCCGCGATAGCCGAGATCGGACTCCCCGACGAGGAGATCACCACCTGGGTGGACACCACCGCGTTCGGCGGTCAGAAGTTCGATGCGCTGGCCGCGCACGCCAGCCAGGGCGAGAACATCTTCTTCCTCAAAATGGGCCAGAAAAGATTCACCGAATTGATGGGCGTCGAGACCTTCGTACGTGTCCAGGACACCACCGGCGCGGCCGTGCCCGAGAACGACCTCTTCGCCGGCCTGCGCTGATCCGCCCGCCTTCCCGGGCCTGAGAAGGCTCATGGTCCGTACGGCTCGATCGAGCGTGCTCGCACACCCGGAGGCTTGTTCACGTGGGTTCCGCTCCGGCGGCGCCTGATCATCAGGGTGGCCCTGCTCAGTTGGGTGGCGGTTACGAGAACTCCAGTCCCTCACCTGGGCAGGGCCGTTGAGCGAGGAGCGTTCGGCAGGGCTGGGCGGGGATCAACCGGACGGTCTGGTGGCCGGTGTCCACGCCGAGTTGCGGGCCGACCGCACAGCCCGTCCCCGGAGCAGATGCGGGCTCAGGGTCTGCGCAGATCAGCAGCGCCGGCGTGGTGACCACCCATCCGACGCACAAACCACATACCGCACTCGTACCGCATCGATAGCTGGTTCACTCGCTACGCAACTACTCAAAATATAAGGGCACTTGGGGTTCGTGTGGGGGTGTGATTTTGCTTCTCTGGGCGACGCATCGGCAGTTGCGCCGACCGGCACCGAACTCCAACGTCGAAGTGCCCTGCCTGTGACAGGACGGCAGGGACTCGGCGGCCCCGCCCGCGCCCTGGTCAGGGACCGCTCATACCTCGGTTGTCGACCGGAGCCCGAGTCCGGCGGCGGCGTCACCGTCCTGGTGATGGGGTCGTCCAGGTTGGCGACCAGGGCCACAGGTGTGGTGTTGCAGGCGTCGGTGAGGCAGTCGCCGGCTTCGGCGTCACACCAGCGAGAGCCAGGGCGTGGGCCGGGCGTGCTGAAGGTGCCTGGGCCTCGCTCTCGCTCTCGCTGGGAAGTTTCAAAAATCCGGCCTCACATGGATCGCACGACACCAGAGCGGGTCGGCCCCTGTGCCCAGACGGCGGCGGCCTGACGACCGCGTCACCACCTGCCCCTCGTTCCCGGAGGCAGGAGACTCGGCGGCAGCCCGTTCCGCAGCCGTACGGCCTCGCTCGCGGCTGTCGCCAATGGGCGACAGCTCCGGCTCGGCGGCGGGTCGGGGTCCGGTGCCCAAGGGGCGGCGGGGGGTGATCACAGCCCGAGTCTCCCAGTTCGCCGGACGGTCCAGCACGACGGACCCAGCCGCAGCGCGGCAGTATGGACGCCTGGCCGTCCGTGTTCACGGCCACGGGGGCGGTCTCGCTCGTCTCCTGGGCCATGACCGATCGGCCGAGCCTCCGGTAGGCCCTACGCCTCCCTCCTCACCGCGGTGAGGACGAGCCAGCCCGCTGCCGCGCCGACCGCGTACCAGAGCAGGTCGGGCGGGTTGAAGGTGGAACCGAGTACGAGGCGGGCGACGGCACTACGCCGGGAGAGCTCCGCCGGCACCTCGCTGAGCTGCAGGAACTCGATCCCCCAACTGACGGCCAACGCGATTGCGGCGGCCGTCAGGGCAGTCACCCGGGGCGCCACCAGAACGACGAGGGTCACAAGCAGGATGGTGTACAGCGCGTCTCCGCCGTACTTGCCCGCGCTCCCCACCGTCACGGACCTGAGTCCCAGCCCCACGGCGACGGTCAGCACCGCGGCCGCGGCCGCCGCCAGGCGGATCCGTACCGCGGCGGCGGCGCCTGCGGCGCGGTCCTGGGTTCCGGGCAGGGAGGGCACGGGGTCATACTGCCGGATGTCCCGTGCTCGAAGCAGCTGCTCCCCCTCGGCCACGGCTGGCGGTGCGGTCTCCTCGCGCGCCCGCGGTGGCAATCGCATGGAGACGAGGCCGGAAGACATGCCTCAAGAGTCAGTCGAGCAGCGCAGTGGCTTCGACTTCTACGAGCACATCCGGCTCGAAGAGGTACTCGACACCGATCAGGGAGGCCGGCGGCATGGGGAGCTGGAGCCCGATCTCGTCGGCGGCGGCCTCCACACCGGCCATGAAGTCGCCGATTTTCTCCGGGCTCCATTGGGTCACGTAGAACGTCAGGCGCAGCACGTCCGCGAACGACGCGCCCGCGCCTGCCAGCCCGACGGAGGTGTTGCGCAGTGCCTGGGCGACCTGCCCGGCCAGGTCGCCGGGTGCGACCGGAGTCCCATCGGCCCGGCGTGCGACCTGCCCGCTGACGTGGATGTGTGTCGCGCCGGTGCCGACGGCCACGTGGTGATACGGAGCCGGTTGCAGCATGCCTTCCGGCGTGAAGTGCTGGACGGTCATCAGTGTTCTCCCTCTGAGCTAGGTATCCGTAAGCTACTTAGTGAAAAAAGGACACTTCAACGAGACCAGGTTTCTCCATGGATACCGAGGACGAATTCCTCATCGGCCCTCCGCATCGCGAACTGCTCGACCAGGTCCTCGACAAGTGGTCGCTCAGCGTTCTCAACGAACTGTGCGAACGCCCGTGCCGCTTCAACGAGTTGCGCCGAGCCATCCCGCAGGTCACGCAGAAGTCGCTGACCGCGACACTTCGGCGACTCGAGCGAAACGGCGTGATCGAGCGCGAGGTCGTCTCCACCCGCCCGGTGGCGATCAGGTATCGGATCACGCCACTCGGCAAGACCCTGCGGCCTCCCATCGACGTGTTGCTGGCGTGGGCCTCGGAGAACATGCCCGCTATCACACACGCCCGTGAGGCCTTCGACATGCGGGAAGAAGCAAGCCGCTGAGTCTTCCCCCGGCCCGGCCGGCTGCGCAGGAACAGAACCCGGCGGCCGCTTCAGTTCACACGATGAATTGCGGCCTTGCCCGGGCGGTCCCGTCACCTTGCAGTGCCCCGGCCAGGGCGTGCCAGACCGGGAGTCCTGTTCGGCCCCAGCAGCGCCGGACTCAGCGAAGAGCAGCTCAGCAGGCAGGCAACCGGGTCTGGCAGCGACCGACACAGGGGCCCGGTCACCGCACACAGTGATCCCACGCATCGATGGCCCACCAAACGTGACGGCCCACGAATGGAGGCCGTGCGGCGTCGTCGACCGAACAACTGACCGTGACCGCCTGTCTGATCGGTCTGCCCCTCGGCCAGGTCGCCGCCGGGCCACAGAGGTTCTACGACTGGGCGGTCGTCGGCCTGGCTGATGTGCTGGAGCTGGAGTGTCCGTTCACCGAGACCTCGGTCACCGAGGTCTCTCGCTTCTACATCTCTGTACTGTGGCCGTGGTTGGAAGTGGACTCACAGGTGAAAAACATCAGGTGGAACGGCCAGAGGGCACTTCCAGCGCCTGAGGCCCACGACTGGGAGATCTTCCGGCCTGAACCAGTCGAGGTCGCACTGAAGTCGAGCGACACCCGTCGGGTTGGAATCCCCCCGACCGTGGTGCACGTCCTGGCGGTCCATCACTGTTCGTGCTGCATAGCGGGATCCAGCGGGAGTACCTGCCGCAGGAGCGGGGCTTCGGCTCGGGTGTGACCTGCTGGCGACGCCTGGCCGCTTGGAATGAGGCCGGCGTGTGGGGTCAGCTGCATGTTCTGCTGCTGAAGAAGCCGCGGGCGGGGAAGCAGCTGGACTGCTCGCGGGCGGTGATCGACTCCTCCCACGTGGGGGCGGCCCGGCGGGGCCCAAAAACGGTCGAAGCACGGTCGACCGCGCACGTCCGGGCAACAAGCATCACGTCCTTGTCGACGGAACAGGGTATACCGCTCGCGGTGTCGCTGACCGGCGGCAACCGCGTCCGCTCCCGGCGCGGACCCCGTCGGCGACGGCGCGCCGGGCTCCACGCCGACAAGGGGTACGACTATGACGGCCTGCGCCGATGGCTCCGGTCCCGGAACATTACCCCGCGCATCGCCCGCAAGGGCATCGAGTCTTCTCAGCGGCTGGGCCGCCACTGTTGGACCGTGGAGCGGACAGTTGCGTGGCTGGCCGGCTGCCGCCGCCTGCACCGTCGCTACGAGCGCAAGGCGGAGCACTTCCTGGCCTTCGCCGGAATCGCCGCCGACCTGATCCGCTACCGCCGCCTGGGCCCGTCCCGCTCACACGGCGCCGAGAAGGCCCGGATCAACTCCATCGAAGTGTCGGCATGAGTCCCGGGCGACGCTGAGCAGTTCCCTCATGGGCACGGCGCGACGACTGGTCGCGGGGAGGTCCTGACGCGCCTCGGCAGACCACAACGGTGGAAACAGTGACAGGCCCTGATCGCTGTTCAGTGCCTGGATCTCATCCTTCCAACCGGGCCAGCGAAGGTCCGCGTAAAACTCATCAAGCGCCCCCGACACCAGCCAGGCCATCCACGTTGAGTGACCGACCCCCAAAGCCTCCCAGTGAAGCGAATCCGGGGCGAAGTAGACCATCTCGCCAGGGGCCCCAGGACGACCTGGGCCGGCCGGAGCCCCGCCGTTGAGAGCGAAGACGCCGCCCATCACGTCGTGCGCCACCACCAGGCCGGTGTCCGCTCGCCACGCAGGGTCGAACGCTCCAGGGAACTGATTGACCTGAGCCAGACTCGGCACCCCACGCGCCGCCCCGTCCACGGGGCTGCCGAATACCCGCAGCCATCCGCCGTCCACCAGCAGACCGCCGCAGTGCAGCACCATCGCGCCCAGGTACGACCTGGCCGTGACCTGAAGCTGGAGAAGCGACGCCCTCCCCAGGCCGCCATCGGGCGGAAGCACCTCGACAGACACCGGCCCGGCACCGAGGGTCTCCCTGAGTTCTGGTCAGGCCGGTGCCTCGACGTCGATCAACTCGCTCAACTCGCGCATGCCGGCATCGTCGCACCCGCACCGTGCGCCCCAACTGGCAGGGCACTTCGGTGAACCAACAACCTATCGAGATGACCTCTTACGCATCCGCCGGGAAAGAAGCGACGACATCCACGAGGCCTTCCTCGGCCCCGCCGCCTTCCTGATCACCCACCGACACGTCCAACGCCTTTGTCGGGACCTCTCACTCGATGACGAGGTCCACCGGGATGTTGCCGCGGGTGGCGTTGGAGTACGGGCAGACCTGGTGGGCCTGCTCGACCAGCTTGCGGCCGGTGGCCTTGTCGATGCTGTCGGGCAGTTCGATGCGGAGGGTGACGGCGAGCGCGAAACCCTCGCCCTGCTTGCCGATGCCGACCTCACCGGTCACCGCGGCATCACTGACATCCACCTTCGCCTGCCGGCCGACCACGCCGAGGGCGCTGGCGAAGCAGGCGGCGTACCCCGCGGCGAACAGTTGCTCGGGGTTGGTGCCCTGCCCGTTGCCGCCCATCTCCACCGGGACGGCCAGTTGCAGGTCGAGCTTGCCGTCGGAGCTGACGGCGCGGCCGTCCCGGCCGTGAGTGGCGGTGGCGACGGCGGTGTAGAGCGTGTCCATGGGGGACCAAGTCCTCTCGAAGCGATACGGGTATCGGTTGCACACAAAAGTAGAGCACACAATTGAGTTGTGCACAATCAAATGACGGTGTCCGGTTATTCTGGCCGTATGACTACCGAGGTTCCGCCCAGCGCCCCGCCGGACGAGGAGTGGCTGCGTCTGGACCGCCAGATCTGCTTCTCGCTGCATGCCGCCTCGCGTGCCTTCAACGGCGTCTACCGCGTGGTTCTCAAGGAGCTCGGGCTCACCTACCCGCAATATCTGGTGATGCTGGTGCTCTGGGAGCATGGCGACACGCCCGTGAAGCGGCTCGGGGAGCATCTGCGGCTGGACTCCGGCACCCTGTCCCCGCTGCTCAAGCGGCTGGAGGCGGCCGGTCTGGTGCATCGGGAGCGCAGCGCGCGTGACGAGCGGTCGGTCGAGGTGCGGCTCACCGAGGAGGGCGCGGCGCTGCGCGAGCGCGCGCTCCGGGTGCCGCATCGGATCGGCGCGGCGACCGGCTTCACCCTCGACGAGATCCGCGAGCTGCGCGCCCGCCTCGACCGGCTGACCACGGCGCTTGACGCGGCGGCCCTGGAGGAGGCTCCCGACTGCGGGTGACAGCTGCCGGACATGGGAGGGACGCGGAGTGGGACCGGAGACGTACGGACCGTTGCGCGCTACGAGCCCCCCGTTACCGGTTTTCGTGGCTCCGCACCGGGGCCTCCGGCCTTCGGGTCCGGCTTGACTTCCCCCTCCTGTTGCCGGTGATCCGGGGGAGGCACCGGATCCGGCCCTGACCTCGATGCCAGGAGTCGGCGTCAGGACCGGGGCCCAGATCCTGATCGAGGTCGGCGACGGCAGGACCTTCCCGACCACCGGCCACCTCGCCGCCTACGCGGGCCTCGCCCCAGCGACCGGGAGCTCGGGCTCATCGATCCGCGGCGAACAGCCCTCCGGGAGAGGAAAAAGACGCGGGCCACAGCGGTAGGGCGATGCGGAGTGGCGTGGTGACATGTAGGGCTGCTCGGTTGCCGGGGCAGCGAGTTCGGTGGCCAACGGCTCGCCCGGTTGTCGAGTTGCGGGCGCTCTCGGCTGGATACGGCCGACGATATGTCAGGTCCAGTGCGACGACAGCGGGGCACCCGACGGTGCCCGGCCGCCAACCCACTTGATCGAGACCGTAGGGAGTCTCCCATGCCCACGGTCAGCGGGCGTCAGTGTGGTTGCCGAGGTGCGTATAGGTGTATGTGGTGGTGTGGTCCTCCACACCACGGCCGTCGACGTCCCGCCGTCGCGGGGCTGCTGAGCCCGGGCGCCCTGAGCGTCCCCGCTTTGCACCAACTGGCTGCCGAAGCTGCCGGCACAGAACAGCACCACGTGCGCGCCGTGCAACTGCCCGTGTCCCTGGTCACCGCAACCGCCTTCGCCCAAGCCCTGGACAGCGCAGCAGCAGGCATTCGATCTGGGTGCCGGCCTTCTCCCAGGAGCAGTTCGGCCTGCTCGATCACCACGTCCCCCGCCGCCAGACCGACCGCGGCCCAGGCCGGACACCGGCCTCGTCCTGCGCGGCGCGCAGCGGCTTGCCCGTCGGCCGGTGGCCGTCACTGACCATCACGCTGCGGAAGAATTACGGTCAACCTCCCGGACCGACCTTGGCTTTGCTGAGCATCCGGCCATGGAAACCCGCCCGCGACCAGCGGAGAAGCGCGATCCAGGGGGCTTCCCGCCGGGCGGGAGACCATCACCAGATCTTTACCGTGTCGCCCGCCAGGCGGGCCGTCCCGCCAGCACGAGACGGTAAGCAGTTGGGTATACACAGTCGCGCGCATGAATCATGGGCAGCTTTCTGGTCCTCGTGGCCGCCGTCGCCGGCTGCCACCCGGCGCGGAGAGACCGGGTCGGAGCGGGTGGCATGAACCGGCTGAGCCCCTGCTGGCTCTCCCAGAAGCCTGAGGTCCTGAGCGTGAGGGTGCCCTGGGCAGAGTCCGCCACGCACGGCCGCTGTCAGAACTCGGTTCTGGCACAGTTCTTGGGGAGCGGTCGCGGGCCTCGGCTCCCCCGACGGCATCAAGGTGGCCAACCAGTTGCTGGAACCCCTCCGTTCGGCGATCAAGGAGCTGCTCCACCACTGATCCCGACACCGCAAGCCCCCTGGCCTGGTCAGCTACCGACCTGGGAGCGTTCTCTTGGGGAACGCTCCCAGGGCTCGTCGGCGGTGGCAGGGCTCATGGGCTCCTGCTGTCCGTGGACTGTCACGAGCCGCGCGGGCGGCCGGACGTCGGCCATGCGCCGCTCCGGGCCGCGCCGCCGCAGCACGAGGTACCCGCAGAACGCGGCCGGGCCGAAGAAGATCTGCGCGGGCACGATCTGCGGAAGGTGTCCGGTGAGCGCCTCGACCGTGACGGGTGTCAGCGTCGGGACGAGCGCGCCGAACACGGCGACCAGCCCAAGAGCCCAGGTCAGCCCTGCTCGTCCGTACGCCTTGTAGGCCACGGTGGTGAAGAGGGCGTACACCAGGAGGTCGCCCATGCCCACGACGGCGCCGTACTCGCCGACGCGCAGCCCGGCCGACGGTGCGAAGGCGTAGCCCTGCACCGCGTCGAACAGCTTCTGGGTGAGGGGGACGACGGTGGCGAAGAACAGGTCGTACACGGCGAGCGCCAGCGCGAACCGGGAGACGTGCCGCAGCTTCAGGCCGCCCTGCGCGTTGAGGTTGGCGGCGCCGACCGCCATCAGCATGATGACCAGGCTGTTGACCAGCCAGTACGGGGTGGCATGGGTGGGATCGTCCTCGGCGCCGCGCGCGGTGAGCCAGTCGGCGACCAGCAGACCGGCGATGAGCGACCAGCGCACCGGTCCCCGGCGGACGGCCGGCCCGTAGCCGACCGCGAGACCACCGGCCAGGGTCAGTCCCAGCACGGGCGGCAGCAGCCAGCCCGGGAGGGAGAGGTACAGGAAGGGCAGTACGACGACGAAGCCCATCATGATGACCATGTCGTTGCCGTTGAACACGCCGACGGCCGGCCGGGGCAGGGTGACCCGCCGGAAGTAGGCGACCGAGGCGAGCGAGACGCCCAGGGCGACGGCGAGGGTCACGAGGACGAAGAACGCGCTCTGTGCGGCGGTCATGCGGCCCGCCCGGCGGAGGCGAAGCTGTTCTCGACCAGATCGCAGCGGTAGCGCCGCAACTCACGTCCTTCTCCCGGTACGACGTCGACGGTGGCGTCGAGGCCGGCCTTGGCGAAGTGACGCGCGATGTCGCTCGTCTCCGGCACGGATGAGGCAGCCACCTCCACATGCAGCTGCCCGTCCACCACGTCGGCGCGGTGGCGCACGGGCCAGCATGCGCCGGGCAGCGCGTCGAGGACCTCGATGATCTCGCGTGGGGTCACCGGACCGTCCTGGGTGCGCAGTACATGGTCCGCCTTTCCGAGGATGTGCGAGGTCGCCGGCACGTTCGCCATCTCGCAGGTGCGCGGCGCGTCGGGCAACTGCCGCACCAGGTCTCGGGTGTCGTAGCGGAAGAGCGGCATGCACTCCCGGTACGGGAAGAAGGGAGTGGCGACGATCGTGCCGAGCGCTCCGGGCGCGGCCGGTGCCCCGGTGTCGAGGTCGCACACCTCCACGAGGCCGATGCCGGCGTCGATGTGAAGGTGCCGCTGTCGGCAGATCGCGCCGGCCACCGGTGTCACCTCGGTCATGCCGTAGCCGTCGTGGACGGGGGCGCCGAAGGTCTTTTCGGCGGCCTCCGCGAGGGCGGGCGAGAGTACTTCGCTGCCGACGTTGATACGGCGCAGCCGGAAGTCCGCGGGACCGAGTCCCCGTTCGCGGGCCAGGCGGGTCAGCTGTCCCAGATAGCTCGGGTAGGTGACCATCAGGGTCGGCGCCGATGTGCCGGTTCCCGCCATGAGGTCCAGCGTCTCGGCCGGTGGGACCAGGCCCACCATGCGGATCGCCGCCCCTGCCAGGCGGGCGACCTGCATCTCCGCGTACGCCGTGCCGGTCGCCCGGGAGCTGATGTTGAACCGGTGTCGCCGTCCAGGCTGGCGGTGGGCAGGTCCGGTTCGCGCAGTGCAGCTCGGGCCACGGCAAGGGCGTCGATCGGGTCGGACTTGCCATAGGTGCGGGCTGAGCTGCGGCAGTTGGCCATGAGCTTGGGAGGAACTCGCACGATCCGCTCCCCGGCGGCCAGTAGGTCCCGTTCCAGACGACGGGACAATTGCCTGCAGTCCTCGATGGCCCAAAGCCGGTCGCCACCCCATCGCTGCGCCCAGGTCAGTAGGCGCAGGTGATCACCGCTGGTGGTCCCGGTGGTGCGCTCGCCGAGTTTGCGGCCGCGGTCATCCACGGCAACGGCAGTGTGATTCCGTTTGTGTGCGTCGATTCCGAAGACCACCATCACCGGGTCCTCCGCTGTCGATTGGTTGCGGGACCGGCCGGTGGGCACCCCTCAATCTGGGCCTTTGCCGTGCTCCTATCAAGCCACACCGACCAGTGTGGTCCCACGAGCCGCACAAGGGGACCAGGCCACGACCGCGAGGCCGGGCAGGAAGTGGTGGAGCGAGCCCCCGGGACCACCAGCAGCATGACATTGAGAGAAGTGGTGTACGGGCTCCCACCTGATCCGGGCGTTTGGCCCGGCGTCGGAGTGAGGGTCCGGATACAAGAACGGCCACCGGCTGATCTTCGAGATGTCGAGTCACGAAGGAGATCAGCACGATGACCGCACCCGACAGTCTGCCCCTGCACGCCCTCGCGGAGGAGAACCTCGCCGCGGCGAGTCCCGATCTGCTGCGCGCGATGGTCAAGACGTTCGCCGACGCGCTCATGTCCGCGGAGGCCGATGCCCTCTGCAACGCCGAATACGGGCAGGTCAGCGACGAGCGAGTCAACCACCGCAACGGCTACCGCCCGCGGGAGTGGGACACCCGGGCTGGCACGGTTGAACTCGCCATCCCCAAGCTCAGGTCCGGCAGCTACTTCCCGCACTGGCTGCTGGAACGACGTCGGCGGGCCGAGCAGGCCCTGATCTCGGTGGTCGCCACCGCCTACCTGCTCGGTGTCTCCACCCGCCGAGTGGAAAAGCTCGCCGAGTCCCTCGGCGTCACCCAGCTGTCGAAGTCCCAGGTCTCCGCGATGGCCCGGCACCTGGACGGGCAGGTCGCCGCCTTCCGCAACCGGCCCCTGGACGCCGGCCCGTATGCCTTCGTCTGGGTCGATGCCTTGACCCAGAAGGTCCGCGAGGGCGGCCGCATCATCAACGTCCACGCGCTCATCGCGGTCGGCGTCAACACCGACGGCCACCGGGAGATCCTCGGCCTGGACGTCGCCACCGCCGAGGACGGCGCCGGCTGGCTGGCCTTCCTGCGCTCGCTGATCGCCCGCGGCCTGTCCGGCGTCCAGCTCGTCGTCTCCGACGCCCACGCCGGCCTGGTCGACGCGATCGGTGCCACCCTGCCCGGCGCCTCCTGGCAGCGCTGCCGCACCCACTACGCGAGAAATCTGCTGAGCCAGGTGCCGAAATCGGCCCAGCCCTGGGTGGCGACCCTGCTGCGGACCGTCTTCGAACAGCCCGACACCGACGCGGTGAAGGCCCAGATGGCACACGTCCTGGACGCTCTGGAGGCCAAGTTCCCCAAGGCGGCGGCCCACTTGGACGTCGCCCAGCACGACTTGCTGGCCTTCACGGCCTTCCCGCGGGAGATCTGGCGGCAGATCTGGTCGAACAATCCGCAGGAGCGGCTGAACAAGGAGATCCGGCGTCGCACCGACGTGGTCGGCATCTTCCCCGACCGCACCGCGGTGATCCGGCTGGTCGGCGCGGTCCTGGCCGAGCAGAACGACGAGTGGACCGAGGCCCGCCGCTATATGGGCCGCGACCTGCTGGCCAAGGCCCGCCTCCACCCGATCGAGTCAGAAACCGACGACACCGTCCTGCCCACCGAACTCACCGCATAACCTCAAACCGAGATCACCGAGTGGCCGTCGATACACCACTCCAGCGGACGTGACCCGTACTCGGGAGAGCCCGTTCAAGTGGCTGCTCCGCTGCCGGGGCGTTGGTGAAGGCATGGGGCGGGGTGACCTGACGGATGCCGAGTGGGAACGGCTGCGGCCGTTCCTGCCGGTCGGCAACGGGCGTTGTGGCCGGTGGAGGGACCACCGGCAGGTGATCGATGGGATACGACACTGGGTGCGGGCCGGGGTGTGCAGTGGCGTGACCTGCCGGAACGGTTTGATCCATGGAAGACCGTTTACGAACGCCACCGTCTGTGGTCGGCGGATGGAACTTGGGAACATCTGCTTCAGCAGGTCCAGGCGTCAGCCACTGCCGTACTCCCCCACCCACGACGAGAACTTGCGGCGGGCCGTCTCACCGCTCCCCACCAGCCCTGCATCACCACGGCATCACCACGGCCGACCGCCTCCGCTACCGCCGGACCGCCGTACCGGACCAGCTTTCAAGCAGTCCACGTCGGGGGTGTGGCCAGCACCACTCCGACCAATAAGGCACATCATGCCATCATCGACATCGTGCAACATTCAACCATTCTCGATCGGTGGCACGCCGCGACCGACTGGGCATCGCGACTGCTGCGGATCCTCCGGACAATGCGTCCCCGGCGGGCAGCCAGCGCGTCGGCGCAGGGGGCCAAAGCGCTGATCGCGGCGCTGTTGTCCTGGGAGGTCGCCTCACGGTGCATCCCCGGGCAGCAGCAGTACCTGGCCGTGGCCACCGCGCTGCTCATGGTCAATGCCCCTACCGTCTACCAGTCGGTGACGCAGGCCGCCCGCAGCCTGGCCACCCGCGTGGCCGGACTGTCGCTGGCCGTGGCCGTCGTGTGGCTCTTCGGCTCCAGCGCGGGAAGTACGGTGGCGGTCCTCGCGATCGCGTTGGTCGCCGCCGGCCGTCAGAGCTCCGACAGCCGGCTGCAGGTCGCCTCCACCGCGGTGCTCACCCTGGCCGCGGCCACCGCCGCCCCGGTGGGCCAGGTGGCCGCGCTGGCCCTGGAAGCGCTGGTCGGTGCGGCGGTGGGAATCGCGGTGAACGCGCTCATCCTGCCACCGCTGCATCTGGGCGCCTCCCACGCCTCGGTGCGCGGCCTCGCCACGGCCATGGGCTCACTCCTGGACGACATGGGCCGCGGACTGCGGGAACGGAAACACACCGACCGCGCGCACACGTGGCTGGAGCAGGGCCGACGCCTGGAGGAGCTGGTGGTGCAGGTACAAGAGGACGTGCACCGCGGCGAGGAGAGCCTGCGCTGGAACACGCGGTGCGCGATGCACGGCGGACGGGAGCCGTCGACCCACTGCGAGGCGCTGCGCGCCCTGCACCGGGTGTCGTTCCAGGTCCGCGGCATCGCTCGGACGCTGGCCGACAACGTCGAGGACCGGCACTCCGACCACCGCCTGGGCCAGCTCTTCGCCGACCGGTACGCGGCGACCCTGGAGGCAGCGGGGCAGGCGGTCGAGTCGTTCGCCGCTCCCGGGCAGGCCACCGACTCCGACAGAGTCGAGACCCGAGAGCGGCTGCGCAAAGCCATTGGCGAAGCCACGGCCTGGCACGAGACGATGACTGGCCTGATCGAACGCGGCGCGCTCGCCGAACCGGGAGCCTGGCACGTCTACGGATCACTGATGACCGACGTCGAGCGCCTCCTCGCCGACCTGGACCACGCCGACCGGTCGACCGCGGCCGCCCCGAGCCGCCCGGCCGAGGATGGCCTCCGCGGCCCGCACAAGCGGATCCCCGCACCGGCGACAGCTGCTCGCTTCGGCCTCCGTCCCGTCCAGCGTCGAGCGTGGTGGCAACGCGGGCTCCTGGCACGAAGAAGCACAGTCGGTCGCAGTTCCGGATGAGTGGGAGGAGGCCGTCGGCCGCGGCGTGTCTGCGGCCGGGCTTCGGTCGCCGCGGTGCGGAGCGCAGCGCAGACTGGGACCTGAGGCCTCTCCACGACCGGCTCAGGAGAGCAGGGAGACGGGGGATGAGAGACAATCGCACGCATCCGGTCGGCCAGAGGCGTTGGCCGTCCTTTCTTCCTGCCGCAGTCATCGTGGCCGCGATCGTCCTCGGTCTGTTCACCCGAGGGGTCAGCGCATTCCCCCTGCTGGCGGCCGCGCCGGTGCTGGCCGCACCCGTGCTCTCCCTGCGGGGCACTATCGCCACCGGGGTGGTGGGGATCGTCATCGGGGAACTCGAGGTGGCCGCCAGAAGCGGGGGAGCTTTCTTCACCCATCCCGTCCAGCTCGTCACCGTCTTCGCCCTGACGGCCCTGGCCGCCGTCCTCAACCGGCTGATGGCCCGCTACCGGCAACAGCTGAAGGACACCCGCGAGGTCGCCGAAGCCGTCCAGCTCGCCGTGCTCCCCACGCCGCCCGACCGCATCGGGCCGCTGGCTGTGGCTGTCCGGTACGAGGCCGCCGCGCGGGAGGCCGCCATCGGAGGCGACTTCTACGCCATCCGCTCCACCCCCCACGGTGTCCGGCTGATGATCGCCGATGTGCGCGGCAAGGGGATGGGGGCGGTGAGGACCGTCAACGGGCTGCTGGGCAGTTTCCACGAAGCCGCGACCCGGGTGCCCGACCTGCCCGGCGTGGTCGGCCGCCTGGAGGAACGCATGCGGGAGCTGAACGCCGAAGACGCGGAGGGAGCGGAGTCCTTCGCCACCGCCGTCGTCATCGAGATCCCCGCCGACGGCTCCGTCCTGCGCCTGTCCAACCTGGGGCACTGTGCGCCGCTCCTCATCCATCAGGGCCGGGCGCGCCCACTGGACCCGACCGATCCCACGCTGCCGCTGGGCTTGGGCGACCTGGGCCGCATACGGGTGCCGGTGGAGCAGCACCCCCTGCCTTCCGACGCGACCCTGGTGCTGTACACCGACGGCGTGGTGGAGGCCCGCGACCGTCACGGCGTCTTCTACGACCCCGTGCCACACCTGTCCCGCCCCCTCCCCGCGGACCCCGGCGCGATCCTGGACATCCTCCTCGCCGACCTGGCCCGGCACACCGACGGACACCTGGACGACGACGCCGCGCTCCTGGCCGTCACCCATCGGCGGGATGCCTGCGAGGGTGCCGCCGCCCAGTCCGCCGAACGGACATCCGAGGGCGGCTGACCGCGACAGCCGGCGGGTTCACCAGGTGGGTTCGCAGCCTTTCGAGTGGTCCCCGGTGTGCAGCTGGCCAGGATCTCGTGCAGGGATTCCAACTGCGCCTCCGACAGCCGGTCGGCGAACATCCGGTCCACCACCTCGGCGTTGGTGCGGCCCGCGCTGCGGATCAGCTTCCGGCCGGCCCCGGTCAGCCGAATCGTCGCACCGCGCGCGTCATCCGCCACCGGGGAGCGGCTGAGGAGTCCGCGGTCGGTGAGCCTGTCGCACAGGCGGCTGACCGCGCTCTGCGTCAGGACCACCTGTTTCCTCAGCTCCCGCAGTCGTATACCACCGAGCGGGATGTTCACGAGGGTGTCGAACTCGCTGACGGAGGGGCGGTGGCGTTCCGCGAGTCCCTTCTCGATCTCGCCGAGTACGTCTTGCTGCACCGGCATGAACGTACGCCACACCGCGACCTTGAACGCCCTGGTGCCGGTCGGGCCTGGTCCGTGACATCGCGGGCCTCATCCGGTCGGCGCGGATGCTTGTGCGTACATCATCTTCGCAGGGCACTGACAGGTACCCGTAGGCGGCGTCCGGCCTCGTCCTCTTACGGTAGGGAGCCACCCCGAGGATGCCTGGCGGCGGGTGACTTCAGGACGGCCCGTTCAGGAACCGGTCGAGATGGCTTTCCAGGTCCAGGTCCAGCGCGTCGGTCTCCTGAGCGGCGGGCACCAGTTGGTACGTGCGAAGCAGCCAGTGCTCGACGGCCGGGAGTGCGGCGATGATGTGGGCGAACCCGCCCGGAGGAGTCAGGTGAAGGTGCAGGAGTGCTTCCGGGCCGGTTCCGGTCGGCCACACCCGCACATCCCCCACTCCGCTGGGTGCCCGCAGCCCCCGGTCGAGCAGCTCGCGTGAGATGACCCAAGGCACTGGGCCTCGGACGGGGTCGTGGAAGAGGAACTCCACCACAAGGGGGTCCTGCGACCTGTAAAGCAGTTGAGTCGGCACCCGGAGCCGTGTGCCCAGGGGCGACACGAGCTCCATGTCCAGCATGTGGTCTACACAAGTGATCATGGCTCTGTGGGTGTTCGGGGGCCGGGGTGGTGTCGGGCCCGGGCAGTGGGATCATTGCGCGGGCCCGGCACCGACGCGGCCGTGTGGCCAATGGAAGACGGGTCTGCCCGGCAGTCACGAGGACCGTCCCAGATGTGGTCTCCGTGCGCTGCAGTGCTCATGAAGCGGGAAGCGGCAATCGCGGTGCTGTCGGCCCAGGATCATGCTCCATCTCCTGGGATTCGGGTGACGAAGCAGGACGACGCATGATGACGGCCCTTTGAAGAGGTTGTGCTCGGCCCGTGGGGGCGGTGGCTGGGAACGTCCGCTTGGGGCGCGGGGGCGGCGTTCGGTGTCATGGCTGCTGCTGTCCCTGAAGCAGCCGCGATCGCCGCCCCCGCTGTCCTGTGACGCCCGCCCGCATGGGCCGGGGTGGCTCGGACTGCGTCACTTGCCCACCGGCGTGTGGCAGCCCAAGCAGTGGCGGCCTTGATGACCGCGGTCCTCAGCGGTGCGAACGACCGTGGTATTCCAGGCCCCAAAAGGTGTATCCGTCGTCGCCAGCCCAGCGGAGCTGGTCGAGGACCCACAGACGGCGACCTTCGTCGATACGCACTCGGTAGCCGCCGCGGTCGTCGTAGCGGATCCAGTAGTGACCACCGTCGTGATCCCGGACCAAGTAGCGACGTCCACCCTGATCCCGGTCCCAGTGGCCACGATCGTCACTGCCTCGGCCGTTGAACGCGCTGTGCCGGTCCCCGTGGTGGTCGTCGGCGGTTCGGACGGCGGATACGGCGCTCGAGTGGCTGCCGCTCGGGTACGTCGCCGCCGAGGCGGAACCGCCTGTAGCCAGAAGCCCGGCTGCCGCGATGACGGTAGAAGCGATCGCGACCACAGTCCGACGCACAGTCCTGTTTGCCATGATTCCTTCTCCTTGCTCACCCCGTGGTGTGAATGGGCGGCTTCGCCGGCGTTTACCTGCCCCCCAGACGCTTGAGACAGTAGCCCGAGTTTGTTGAACAGTGAACTATCCCGGCGGTGAGGTCCACCACGCGGCAAAAGGTCGTTGCGTCGGAATATTTCTGCGACAGCCGCTGTTGGGAGCCGGTTTTCGGGCCGCAAGCCGGGACACCGGCTCCCCTCGTTCCACTTCAGGGGGAGCAACCCGGCAAGCACCCGGAACGCCGAGGCAGGTGCGCGAGTAGCGTCACCCGCGTATGGCAGGCGCGCAAAGCTGAATGCCATCCCGCCCCCTCGAAGGGGGCCGGTACGACAGGTCTCCCGAGACTGGGCCGGCCACGACAGGACGAGTCCTGTCGTGGCCAACCGCCCCAGAGCACGGGCCAGTTCAGTGGGCTGAGTACCGCAGGCGCGTGCCATCTGGTCAAGTTCGCTCAGGCCGCTGCCGGCTTCCGGGCCCGTGTGTGCTGCGATCAAAGCAGGGCGTCACCGGCCGCGCCTGGCGGCGCCATGAGCCGGCAGGGACCGGAGTCCCTGCCCCGGGGAGCCCTGGGTCACGGTCCGTCACGGGATCATCGGCCGGCGCCGCGAACGCGCCGCGCGTCAGCCGGGACGCGGGCCCCGTCGAACCGCTCCAATGGTCGACCTCCACGCACCGTCGCCGGACAGCGTCGCGATCGGCTCAGCGGCCGCAACCCGGCCGCCCTCCGCCCCGAACTTCCCCCCACTGCCCGTTTTCACCTGGCCATTCGTCCGCCCGCGACACTTGGCCGGACTGCTCGCCGCTCCCCCGACACCCATCCCCGGCGGTACGAATCCCCGCCGATTCACGCCCACCCCATTGACGCGCCCACCACCTCCCCCTACCTTCCACCGTCGAAGCGCTTCGACGTCACGCATCGAAACGATTCGACAAACGCTGCGTGACGCCCCCTGATCCCCATCCGACTCCCTTGGAGGCACTGGATGTTGACGGCACGAAGGCGTGTGGTGGCGACGGCGGCGGTCCTCACCGGATCCCTGCTCCTGGCCTCCTGCGGTGGCTCGGACGGCGGTTCCTCGGACGGCAAGACGCTCCGGCTGTGGCACTACGAGGGCCCGGACAGCGCGATGGGCGCCGCCTGGAACGAGGCCATCAAGGAGTTCGAGGCGAAACACCCGGGCGTGAAGGTGAAGTTCGAGGAGAAGGGCTTCGAACAGATCCAGAAGACCGCGCCCATGGTCCTCAACTCCTCCGACGCGCCCGACATCATGGAGTACAACAAGGGCAACGCGACCGCGGGCCTGCTCTCCAAGCAGGGTCTCCTCACCGATCTGACCCCGGAGGTCACCAAGCGCGGCTGGGACAAGGAACTCAGCGCGGGAGTGAAGACCACCAGCCAGTACGACACCAACGGTGTCATGGGTTCCGGCAAGTGGTACGGGATACCCAACTACGCCGAATACACCATGGCCTTCTACAACAAGGACCTCTTCAAGAAGTACAGAGTCGCCGAGCCGAAGACGTTCGACGACCTCACCGCCGCCATGGACAAGTTCGTCGCCAAGGGCGTCACCCCGCTCGCCAACGCCGGCGCCGAGTACATGGCCCAGCAGTACCTGTACCAATTGGCACTGTCGAAGGCCGACCGCTCCTGGGTCGACTCCTACGAGCTCTACCGGGGCAAGACCGACTTCCACGACGCCGCCTGGACATACGGCGCGACCACCTTCGCCGACTGGGTGAAGAAGGGCTACATCAGCAAGACGTCCAGCGGCACCAAGGCCGAGGACGCGGGCGTCGCCTTCATCCAGGGCAAGAACCCGATCCTGTTCAGCGGCAGTTGGTGGTACGGCCGCTTCACGACGGAGAACAAGTTCGACTGGGGCAGCGTCCTGTGGCCCGGTTCCGGCCTCACCCTCGGCTCCGGCGGCAATCTCTGGGTCGTCCCCCAGGGCGCCAAGAACAAGGACCTCGCGTACGACTTCATCGACATCACCATGTCGAAGAAGATCCAGAACCTGCTGGGCAACAAGGGCGGCGTGCCCGTAGCGGCAGACCCGTCCGCCATCACCGACCCGCGGGCCAAGACCCTCATCGCCGACTTCAACACCCTCTCCGGCCGCGACGGCCTGGCCTTCTACCCCGACTGGCCCGTCCCCGGCTTCTACGACGTCCTCGTCTCCGAGACCCAGAAGCTGATCACGGGCAGCGCTACACCGGACGCCTGTCTCGACGCGCTGCAGAAGGCGTACGACAAGGGTGTGCCGAAGCCGTGACGGTCACCGTCGACCGGGAGCCGCGGGCCGTCGGCCCGCACCAGCACGCCGGCCCGCGCCGCTCCCGCCCGCACCAGTCGTACGCCCTCTTCCTCGTCCCCGGTGTCCTCGCCTTCCTCGCCGTCATCGTCGTCCCTTTCCTGATGAACACCGGCGTGAGCTTCACGGAATGGCAGGGGGTCGGCAGCCCCCGGTGGTCCGGTCTCGCCAACTACCGCGAGCTGATGGAGGACTCGGAGTTCTGGGCGTCGTTCCGGCACAGCCTGTTCATGGTCGTCGCCATGGCCGTCCTGCCGACGATGGTCGGGCTGGTCCTCGCCGCAGCGCTGTTCGACTACGTCGGCAAGCACTTCGGCAGCAGGACGGCCACCGTCCTGCGCGCCTGCTTCTACCTCCCCCAGGTGCTTCCCATCGCGGTCGCCGGCATTGTCTGGAGCTGGATCCTCGCGCCTGACAACGGCACCCTGAACGCGTTGTTGCAGGCGGTCGGCCTCGGCTCCTGGCAGCAGGACTGGCTCGGTGACCCGGACATCGCCCTGTACAGCGTCATGGGGGTGATGGTGTGGGTGCAGATCGGCTTCCCGCTCGTCGTCTTCATGGCGGGGCTCCAGCGCGTCGACCCGCAGTTGTACGAGGCGGCCGAACTGGACGGCGCCGGCTGGTGGCGCCGCTTCTGGCACATCACGCTGCCGCAGATCCGACCCGAGATCTCCGTCGTGCTCACCTGGTGCAGCATCGCCGCACTCAAGGTCTTCGGCGCGGTGTACGTGCTCACCAAGGGCGGCCCGGGCGGCGCGACCGACGTCCCGTCGTACTTCTCCTTCACCACGTTCTTCGAGAAGACCCAGGTCGGTTACGGTGCCGCGATCTCCACCGTGCTGACCGTGATCATCATGCTGCTCTCGCTGATCGGCCTGAAACTCCAGACCCGCGCCGAGGACACCGAGGAAGGGGTCCGCGCATGACGACGAACGCCCTGCGTCGCTACCCCGTTCTCGTGGCCCTCTGCATCGCGGCCCTGTTCATGGTGCTGCCATTCGTCATCGTCGCCGTCAACGCGGTCAAGTCACCGGCCGAGTACTCCCAGCACGGACCGCTGAGCCTGCCGAGGGGCCTGTACCTGGACGGGCTCAAGGACTTCTGGCAGCGCGTCGACTACGGCCAGAAGCTCGCCAACTCGGTCCTGATCAGCGGCTGTGTGGCGGTCCTGGCCGCGGCCCTGTCGATCCTCAACGCGTACGCGATCGGCATCGGCCGCATCAAGGGCCGCACCTGGGTGCTGGCCTTCTTCGTCCTCGCCAACATGCTGCCGCAGGAGGCGCTGGTCTACCCGCTGTACTACCTGAGCCAGCAGGCCGGCCTCTACGACACCCGGCTGAGCGTGATCATCGTCTTCACCGTGATCCAGGCCGCCTTCGGCACCTATCTGCTCTCCTCCGTCCTCGGGCGGTTCCCGCGCGAGATCATCGAGGCCGCCCGGATCGACGGGGCGAACAAGTGGCAGGTGCTGTGGCGGATCGTGGTCCCCGTCAGCCGCCCCACCATCGGCGTGCTGCTCGTCTTCTTCTTCATCTGGACGTGGAACGAGTTCCTGCTCCCCCTGGTCATGCTGATCTCCAACGACAACCAGACGGTGTCGGTGGCGCTCGGCGTCCTCCAGGGTCAGCGCCTGATGGACGCCACGATGACCAACGCGGCAGCCCTGCTGGGTGTCCTGCCCGCCCTCGTCTTCTTCCTCGCCTTCCAGCGGACTCTCACCCGCGGCATCGCCGTGGGTGCCGTCAAGTAGGGAGTACACGCTTGAAGTTCACCGACGGCTACTGGCTGCTGCGCGAAGGCGTGACCGCGGCCCACCCGGTCGAGGTCCTGGACGTGACCGCTTCCCCGGGAGCCCTGGAGATCCACGCGCCGACCCAGCCCATCCGCCACCGCGGCGACCTGCTGAAGGGACCGGTCGTGACGATCAGCGCACACGCGCCGATGCCGAACGTCATCGGCCTCACCATCACCCACTTCCAGGGCGAGCAGCCCCGGGGGCCGCGGTTCGAGGTACGGCGGGACGACCTCCCGGGGCCCGGGGGACGTGCCCCGGAAGGCGGTACGGCGCAGGTGGAGTACGACGACGAGTACGCCACCCTCACCTCCGGGACCCTGTCGGTGCGCGTCGCCCGCACCGGCCCCTGGCACGTCGACTTCCTCGCCCACGGCCGTGTCCTCACCAGCAGCGGCCCCAAGGGCATGGGCATCATGCGCGACGCCGGCGGCGCCCACTACCTGCGCGAGCAGCTGGGTCTGGGGATCGGCACCTCGGTGTACGGGCTCGGCGAACGCTTCGGACCGCTCGTCAAGAACGGCCAGGTCGTCGACATGTGGAACGCCGACGGCGGCACGGCGACCGAACAGGCTTACAAGAACGCCCCGTTCTACCTGACGAACGCGGGATACGGCGTCTTCGTCGACCATCCGGGCAAGGTGTCCTTCGAAGTCGGCTCGGAGGCGGTGTCCCGGGTCCAGTTCAGCGTGGAGAGCCAGCAGTTGACGTACTACGTCATCCACGGGCCCACCCCGAAGGACATCCTGCGCACGTACACGGCCCTCACCGGCCGCCCGGCGCTCCCGCCCGCCTGGTCCTTCGGCCTGTGGCTGTCCACCTCCTTCACCACCTCGTACGACGAGGCCACCGTCACCTCCTTCATCGACGGCATGAGGGAACGCGAACTGCCGCTGTCCGTCTTCCACTTCGACTGTTTCTGGATGCGCGAGTTCAACTGGTGCGACTTCCGGTGGGATCCGCGGGTGTTCCCCGACCCGGAGGGCATGCTGGCCCGGCTGAAGGCCAAGGGCCTGCACATCTGCGTCTGGATCAACCCGTACATCGCGCAGCGCTCGCCCCTCTTCGCCGAGGGAAAGGCCCTGGGTCATCTGCTCAGGAAGCGCGACGGCAGCGTGTGGCAGTGGGACCTGTGGCAGCCGGGCATGGCGCTCGTCGACTTCACCAGCCCGGCCGCCCGCGACTGGTACGCGTCCAAGCTGGAGGCGCTGCTCGCACAGGGCGTCGACTGCTTCAAGACGGACTTCGGTGAGCGGATCCCGGTCGACGTGGCCTACGCGGACGGCTCGGACCCCGAACGGATGCACAACTACTACACGTACCTGTACAACCGCACCGTCTTCGAGGTGCTGCGCAAGCACCGGGGCGAGGACGAGGCCGTCGTCTTCGCGCGCTCGGCGACCGCCGGAAGCCAGCGCTTCCCCGTGCACTGGGGCGGCGACTGCGAGGCCACCTACGAGTCGATGGCCGAGTCGCTGCGCGGCGGGCTCAGCCTCGGTCTGTCCGGATTCGGGTTCTGGAGCCACGACATCGGCGGCTTCGAGGGCACCCCGACCCCGGCCCTGTTCAAACGGTGGATCGCCTTCGGGCTGCTGTCCTCGCACAGCCGGCTGCACGGCTCCTCCTCGTACCGCGTGCCCTGGCTGTTCGACGAGGAGGCCGTGGACGTCCTCAGGCTGTTCACCCGGCTGAAGATGCGCCTCATGCCGTACCTGTACGAGGCCGCCCGCACCGCCCGCGCGGAGGGGGTGCCGATGATGCGGGCGATGGTGCTGGAGTTCCCGGACGACCCCGGGTGCGCCCATCTGGAGAGGCAGTACATGCTCGGGCCCGATCTGCTCGTCGCTCCGGTCTTCAACGACGAGGGGGACGTCTCGTACTACGTGCCCGAGGGCACCTGGACCCACTTCCTCAGCGGGCACACGGTGACCGGCCCGCGCTGGGTGCGCGAGCGGCACGGATTCTCCAGCGTTCCGCTGCTGGTCAGGCCGGGTACGGTGATCCCGGTTGGCGCGGTGGACGCCCGCCCCGACTATCCGTACGCCGACGGGGTCACCCTGCGCGCCTACGGGCTGGAGCGCGGGGCCCAGGTGAGCGTGCCCGTGGGGGACGTGACCTTCACCGTCGTCCGGGAGGGCGACACGCTGCGGGCCTCCAGCAGCGACCCGTCCGCACCCTGGGCGCTGGCCTGCGGGGAGCGGATCGCGCGGGCACCCGCGGGCACCGGATTCCTGTCGCTGGAGCTGAAGTCGGCCTGATGGTTCCTCCCCCCACTGGAGCTGGACTGACCATGGTGAAGATCACGGACGTGGCACGGCACGCGGGGGTCTCCCCGAGCACCGTCTCGTACGCCCTCAGCGGCAAGCGCCCCATCTCCCAGGAGACCCGGCAGCGCATCGAGGCGTCCATCCGCGAGTTGGGCTACCGCCCGCACGCCGGCGCCCGCGCTCTGGCCAGCAGCAGGTCGAACGTCCTGGCGCTGGTGGTCCCGCTGCGCTCCGGTATCCACGTCCCGGTGGTCATGCAGTTCGCGGTGTCGGTGGTGACCACCGCGCGCAGGCACGACCACGACGTGCTGCTGCTCACCCAGGAGGAGGGCGACGAGGGACTGCGCAGGGTCGCGGACACGGCTCTCGTGGACGCGCTGATCGTCATGGACCTACAACTCCGCGACCCGCGGCTGCCGTTGCTGCGGTCGCTCGACCGGCCCTCCGTGATGATCGGGTTCCCCCTGGAGCCCGGGGGGCTCACCTGCGTCGACCTCGACTTCAGGGCGGCGGGCGAGCTGTGCGTGGAGCGGCTGGCGGGGCTGGGGCACCGGGTCGTCGCACTGGTCGGGTCGCCGCCCGAGGTGTACGTGCGGGAGACGGCGTTCGCCCAGCGGGTTGTTCAGGGGTTCACGGCCGCCGCCGACCGCAACGGGCTCTCCTCCTCCGTCCACCCGTGCGAGGCCACGCCCGCCGCCGCCCGCCACATCGCCGAGCAGCTGCTGCGCGAGCAGCCCGCGCTGACCGGGGTGGTCGTGCACAACGAGGCGGTCCTGGAGCCGCTGATCGACGCCTTCGAGCAGCTCGGACTACGCGTCCCCGGTGACCTGTCCGTCACCGCGATCTGCCCCGACGAGCTCGCCGAATCCCTCCGCGTCCCCGTCACCTCGGTCGCCCTGCCGTCCGCCGAGCTGGGGGCGCGGGCCGTGGAGTTGCTGATGAAGAAGCTGGACGGCACGGCCGTACCCGAGGCGGCGCTCCTGCCGCCCCGGCTGACGGAACGCGCGAGCACGGTGCCGCGCGACGTCCCCTGAAGTTCCTCACCCGCAAGGCACTGGCCGAAGGAGCCGTGACATGAAAGGCACGAGAGGAAGACGCAGAACCACCCTCGCCGTGGCGCTCGCCCTGATCGCGGGCCTCTGCGCCACCGTTCCCGCGCACGCCGACGACCCCGGGTACCCCTTCCGGAACCCGCGTCTGCCCGTCGACCGGCGCGTCGACGACCTGCTCTCCCGACTGACGCCCGACGAGAAGATCTCCCTCCTCCACCAGTACGAGCCCGCGATCCCCCGCCTCGGCATCCAGGGGTTCCGCACCGGCACCGAGGCCCTGCACGGCGTGGCCTGGCTCGGCGAGACGACCGTGTTCCCGCAGGCGATCGGGCTCGCCTCCACCTGGGACCCGGAGCTGATCCGGCAGGTCGGCTCGGCGGTCGGCGACGAGGCGCGTGGCTTCCAGCAGGAACACCCCGCCGGCTGGGGCCTCAACCTGTGGGCGCCCGTGGTGAACCTGCTGCGCGACCCGCGCTGGGGCCGCAACGAGGAGGGCTACTCCGAGGACCCCCACCTCACCGGCTCGATCTCCACCGCGTACGGCAGCGGTCTGACCGGCGGCGACCCGGACCACCTCAAGACGGCTCCCACGCTCAAGCACTTCCTCGCCAACAACAACGAGTACCAGCGTGACACCACGTCCTCCGAACTGCGCCCGCGCGTGCTGAAGGAGTACGACGAGCAGGCCTTCAAGCCCGCGATCGAGGCGGACGCGGCAACCGGGGTGATGTCCTCCTACAACCTCGTCAACGGCCGCCCCGACACGGTGGATCCGGCCCTGAACGACACCGTGCGCGCCTGGACCACCCGGGATCTGCTGAACGTGACGGACGCCTTCGCGCCCGGGAACCTGACGGGCAGCCAGAAGTACTACGGCACCCAGGCGGAGGCGGACGCGGCAGCGCTGAAAGCCGGCATCGACAGCTTCACCGACAACGACACCGATCCCGGCCCGACCACGACGGCGATCAAGTCAGCACTGTCCACTGGGCTGTTGAAGTCCTCGGACATCGACACCGCCGTCCGTCACATCCTGAGCATCCGAGTCCGGCTCGGCGAGTTCGACCCGGGCGGCGGCAGGTACGGATCGATCGGCGCGTCCGTCATCGACAGCCCCGCGCACCGGAAACTGGCGCGCACGGCGGCGACCGAGGCGGCGGTGCTCCTGAAGAACGACGGCGCGCTGCCGCTGAAGAGATCCTCCAGTGCCGCCGTGGTCGGCCCGCTCGCCGACACCCTCTACACCGACTGGTACTCCGGCACCCTCCCCTACGCGGTCACGCCGAAGGACGGCGTCGAGGCCAAGCTCGGCACTCCGGTGGCAAGCAGCGAGGGCGTGGACCGGATCACGCTGAAGGACACGGCGACCGGGCGGTACGTGACGGCGGGGGCGGGCGAGGCTGGCGCGGCCCTGAAGGAGACCACGGACGCCGGTGCGCGTACGCAGTTCGACGTCTTCGACTGGGGTTCGGGCATCGTCACCCTGCGCTCGGCGGCCAACGGCAGGTACGTCGGCTACAACTGGTCGGATTTCGTCAACGACCAGATACAGCCCAACGGCTGGTTCGTGCAGCAGCAGTTCGAGCTGGAGCGGCAGGCCGACGGGACGTACCTGCTGCGGTACGCGGGATACGAGACCGGCGAGTCCTGGTGGTCGAGCCCGGTCTACCTCGGCCCGACCGGCGCGGACGGCACGCTCGGCCTCGTGGCGAAGGACCGGGCCGCGCACTACACGAAGGACGTGGTCCGCAGCGGCGTCGACGAGGCGGTCGCCGCGGTCAAGGGCAAGGACACGGCCGTGGTCGTGGTCGGCTCGATGCCCGCGATCAACGGTCGCGAGGCACACGACCGCACGGACATGGGCCTGGCTCCCTCCCAGGAAGCCTTGGTCAAGGCAGTCCACCGGGCCAACCCCCGGGCCGTGGTGGTCGTCGAGAACAGCTACCCCACCACCCTCGGGGACCTGCAGAAGGAGGTCCCGGCTCTACTGTGGACAACGCACGCGGGCCAGGAGACGGGCAACGCCCTCGCCGACCTCCTGTACGGCGACGCGAATCCGGCGGGCCGCCTCACCCAGACCTGGTACCGCTCCGCGTCCGACCTCCCCTCCATCCTCGACTACGACATCATCAAGTCCGACCGCACCTACCAGTACTTCAAGGGTCAGCCGCTGTACCCCTTCGGCTACGGCCTGTCGTACACGACGTTCCGCTACGGCGGTCTGAAGAGGGTCTCGGACGGCTACGAGGTGGCGGTGACGAACACGGGCCCGCGGGCCGGCGACGAGGTGGCCCAGCTGTACGTCCACCAGCGGACGTCCCGCGACAAGCAGCCGCTGAAGCAGCTGAAGGCGTACGCGCGAATGTCCCTGAAGCCGGGCGAGACGAAGACGGTACGGCTGAAGCTGGCGACGTCGGATCTCGCGCACTGGGACGTCACGCGCTCGAAGTGGGTGGTGGAGACGGGGACGTACGACGTGATGGCCGGCACGTCGTCGGCGGACATCCGGGCGCGTACGTCGCTGAAGGTCCAGGGTGAGACGATCCCGCCCCGGGACCTCGGGAGGGCGACACGGGCCGAGAACTTCGACGACTACCGCGCGATCAGCTTGGTGGACGAGTCGAAGGCGAGGGGAACGGCGGTGGCCGCGACGGCCGACGGGGCATGGCTGAGTTTCGCTGACACACAACTCGGCTCCGGGCCTTCGCGGTTGACCGCCCAACTGGCAGGGACCTCCGGCACCCTGGAGGTGCGCCTCGGCTCCCCCAACGGCAGGCTCGTCGGTACGGCGCGCTTCGACGGCACGTCGTCCCCGTACGCGTACGGGACGGTGACGGCCCCGCTGACGGCGGAATCGAAGGGCCGTACGGACGTCTACCTGGTGCTGAGCAAGGGTCTGCGTCTGTCGGCGTTCAGCCTGCGCTGAGTCCGCACCTGGCGAGGACTGCGGGAGGGGTCGTCGTCCGCGGCGGCGGCCGCTCGACTCGGCGAGCGGCCGCGGATCCTGGACTGCGTCCTGGTTCCGGTCCGCGACCGCACCGTGGGCTCTTCGGCCTGTCCAGGTTCACCTGTCTGCTGCTTCACGACTCGGTCGATTGAGTCGGCGAGCCGTTCAGCAGTCAGGGGCCGGAAGGGGATCCGGGCGGTGGCGGCGCCGAGGTCAGCAAGTCGACCCGCCCAGAACGGCTGGTCGGCGGTCACCGGCACCGTGAACGCGGGCACTCCGGCGCGCAACGCCGCGGCCGACGTGCCGGCCCCTGCGTGGTGGACCACCGCGGCCAGGGGCAGTAGGGCGTGCGGTAGGTCCCCTACGGTGAAGACGTCGTCGCCGTCGGCCGCGAGCCCGGCACTGCCGGCTTGGTAGCCATAAGAAGCGACTCCCTCGCCTGACTCTACGATCCTGTTGATCACCTAACCGGGGAGGCGACATGGCCGAGGGCCAGGAGAGCGCGGACGCGGCTGCGGCGGGAGCGGTGGAGCTGACCTACCGGCCGACCGTCGCCGACATCGCAGCCGCACTGCGGGCACGGGTGAGGAACAGCAGTGCGGGCCGCTTCCGGCGCCGGGTGCTGGTCTACATACTGGCGGTCATGGTTGTCGGCGCCCTGCTGTCGACGGCCGACGCCGGACGCCACGACACACCGTGGCGGCTGTATTCGGCGCTGGGAGTCTTCGTCGCCGTCATGACCGCGGTGCCGTGGCTGCAGGCTCGCCAGGTCCACCGGCTCAGCGAGCGGCAGGGAGACGTGCGTGCCGCCGTGGACGACGCCGGAATTCGCCTCACTACCGCGCACAGCTCCGCCACCCTCGACTGGCACCTCTACCCGCGCTATGTCGAGACCTCGGGGCTGTTCGTGCTGCTCAGCGCGGACAGGACCGCTGTCGGCGTCGTCGCCCTCCCCAAGCGCGGCGTGGCACACCCGGAGAACGTGGAACGGCTGCGGGCGATCCTCGACCGCAATCTCGTACACGCGGATGTCACCGAGACAATCGGCGGCCCGCGGAACCGGAGCCGGGCCGCCGGCCGCGGAGCCGGCTCCATCGGCCTGCTGCTCCTCGGTCTGCTGCTGTTCCTGTTCGCGTTCGCCGCCGTCCAGAAGGCCGCGCACCCGGATCGCTTCCCTGGCATCCAGAACAACAACGCCCCTGTCTCGGTCGTCCTGCTGCTCCTGGGTGTGCCGGCCGTCGTCGGAGGGTGGCGGCTCGTCCGGCGGATGAGGGTCATGCGGATCGTGTCCGCAGTGCTCGCCGCCGGCGCCCTGCTGGCCGGCAGCGCCGTCGTATACCGCGTTGGGCCGATGCTCCACTGCTGGGACGCGGCCCAGATCGCCCGCGGCCCCGCCGGCGATTACGCCTGCCTGGACTTCTGAACGGGCCGGGTGATGCTCCGGATGTGCACCACCGACCATCCCGGGCCGAGCGGCCAAGACCCGGACTGGAGCCTACAGAGGCTTGCAGCCGACACCGTCGCCGCACTTACGCTCACCTCGTCCGAGACCCGTGGTCTCGCCGACCACTGGCGCAGACTTACCCTCGAGCAGATCCGCGAGCGCGACCGCGAGTCGCCCCCCGGCTGAATCTGCTCCGCGGCGGGGCGCCCCCCATCGCGGGCCGCTTGCCCTTCAGTCCGTCGACGAAGTCCCGGTACGCCGCATCCGGATCCCGAAGCGACCTGCTGAAGGACCACCGAAGACAGCGCGCTGTACGGCCGTGTCGGCCGAGAAGTTGAAGGTGCGGTGCACATGGCGGATCGCGGCGGTCACGAGCCACGGGTGACCGGCTCGCCAGGCGATCTTCGGCAACCTTCCGCAGGATGGGTTCCGGTTGCCCGGCCGAAGCGAGGGACGGCGGGCGCTCATCGTCGTGCGCGGCAGCCATGCCGCCCCAAGCTCAGGAGCACCACATGTCAGCGAAGACGGATGTGCTGATATCAGCACTGGAGGACGCCCGTGACGCCCACACCGCGGTCATCGGCCGATTCCGGACGGATGCGGCCATCACCCCGCCGGGCGCCGACCGGCAGCGACTCGAAAGCCAAGCGATCGAGGCGGAGTACCACCTCGGGCGGATCGAGGCCCGGGTGCGCGAAATGCGCCCGCCTCGTGGGCTGCTGTCGGCCTCCGGGCAGCTGATGGGAATGGTGACCCGCGGCGCCGTGCGGGCGAGCGTACTTCCACTGGAGGTGGGGGTGTCGGCCGTGACGGAGATCGTGCGCGGTAGGAGGCCGGCCGATGAGCGCCGGCTGCTGAGGGCCGCCGAGGACCAGTACACGGCCGCAGCACGGGCCCTGGCGACCTGCCAGGCGGGCAAGGACATCGCCGAACGGCTCTACGACCAGGAGACCGCCGAGCTGTTCGCCATGCTCAGCCGGCAGAGCGAGGTGCTGCTGGAGACCAGCGAGGAGAACCTCGCCCGCCGGACCAGGGCTGTGGCGGAAGGTCCCCGTCCGCCGTGGGAGGAAGCCGCCGAGGGGGGCTTCCTGCCGCAGGCCATCAAGCGCAAGATGCAGGCGGCCATGGCCGGGCTGCGGGCACTACTCCAAAGGATCATCAGACGCGCGAGGGGCACGGCCGAGGAAGCCTGGTGGGAGATGCCCGCCGTCACCCGTGTGGCCGAGAAGGTGCAGGGCGCGATGACCCGCGAGGAGGCCCTACCCATCCCCGGCCTCAGCCAGCTCGGCGTCACGGAGATCCAGCAACGCCTGCGCGACCTGTCCCAGACGGAGCTGTCGGTGATCGAGGGCTACGAACGTGCACACGCGGGCCGCCCCGGGGTCCTGAACACCATCGAGCATCTGAGCCCAGCCCGGCCCTGAGCCGGCTAAAGGGGTCCCGCGCCGAAGCCGTCCAGCCCTCGCCGCAGCACCGTGCATCAACAGCACGGGGAGATCCCCATCTGCCGACGGCCCGTCCCGGATCGTCCCCTACCAGGGCAGGGGACGACCGAAGTGCCCGGTCAGCCGGCCGACGCCCCCGCAGCCAGGTCGAAGGGGAGGCGCATCGGACCCGCTGAACGCCATCGGCGCGCAGGCCGCCCGCGGCCCGCGCGCCATCCCTGCGCCATAACCCAGGCTTGCGCCATCATCCGGCTCTCAAGTGAGCCGGCCCACGACGGTCAGCACCATGTGCGCTTTGACCTGCCCTGGCATACTCCCGACGCTTGAGCCGCTCGTGCGCGTGTGTCCCGGCCGGGTAGATCAGGCAGCACGGGGTAGAACGGCTGGTGGCTCTTTTGTTACGGGAGCCGGAGCATGCCCATGATCAAGGGCTGTTCCCGGGCATGAACGAAGGAATAGCAGTATGGCCAGCGGCACCGTGAAGTGGTTCAACTCCGAAAAGGGTTATGGCTTCATCGCCCAGGACGACGGAGGCCCGGACGTCTTCGCCCACTACTCCGAAATCCAGGGCGGAGGCGGCTACCGTGAGCTGACCGAGGGCGAGCACGTCACCTTTGACATCGGCCAGGGGCAGAAGGGCCCGCAGGCACAAAACATTGTCCGGGGCTGACTGCTCACGATGATGCAAGGCGGGTTGCCGGAACAGGCAACCCGCCTCTCCTGTGCGGCGAGACTGCGCGACGACCAGGGTCCGGCCGCCCCAGACGTGCCAGCGCCGCGGGGCAGCCGAGGGCACCACGGCCGACCGGCCGGCATCTGCTCCGTCCGCTCGTCGACCAGTGTGATGATGACGCCGTGCAGATGGCCGTACGCGACGACCAAGCCGGAGAACTTCCGACGCGCGACCGCCTCGCCGGCCCACGAGCCCTGCTGCACCACCCGGCCACCAGCAGTCAGGGTGAGGTGATAGCGCTCCTGATCACACGACCAGACGATCATCCCGGCTGCGCGCCGGTTGTACCTCACGGCGGCACCGCGGATATGGCAGGAGATGGCCCCCGCACTGGGAATTCGCCGAAGGCGTCCGGGACACGCTGCCGGTAGAGATGGCCGCCTCCATGGACGATGAGAAGGTCTTCGGGCCAGTGCTCCACAAACTCTCCGTCACGGAGTGGGCGTCCTTCGACGTGATCGACACCGAACGTCAAGGTGCCCCGTAAGTGTCTGGACGGTGGTCTGCAGGGCTGGCAGTGGGCCGACCGCGCGATGGCGCTGGGGCCGGGGGAGGTCGCCGAGTGGGCGGCACGGCTCAGAGACGTCTTGTGGGAGGAGCTGTCGGCGTCACGCCCCGCGCAATCGATTCGCTTCTTTCCCTGTCGGTCAAGTAGTGTTCTGTTCACCGACGCGGGGTGGAGCAGCTCGGTAGCTCGCTGGGCTCATAACCCAGAGGTCGCAGGTTCAAATCCTGTCCCCGCTACTGAAGGCCGAGGGCCGGAATCCGATCAGGATTCCGGCCCTCGGTGTTTCCGTCCCCGGTCTGCCGCCCGCAATGCGGCTTCCGTGATCCACGGACCGGGTCAGCGGGCAGCAGGAAGCCCTGGCACTCACAGCGGGTTCCAGGGGGCGTATGGATGCGCTCGTCTTCGCGCAGGTACCTCGGCACGGCTTCAGGACAAGCGGGGCGGCGAGTACGACCTGCACATTCATGCGGGGAACCCCGGCATCTCCGACACGGGGGGCATCGACGGACGGCGGCCCGTCCTGGTCACTCTCATGGGGCCCGGCATCGGCGACGAGCCTTGCGTAACAGTCTGAAGCCCGCGTGGCCGAACATCTGGCGCTTGAGCATCTTGATCCGGTTCACATGGCCAGCGCAGTGTGGCGGAGTGGCCGCTTCACAAAGGTTGAGTCAGAACAGGCGAAGCCGGCGTGGTTCGGACCGGCGTCGCCCAGCCGGGGACGTTGACGGTCACCCAGTCGCCCGAGCGCCGCGGCAGCCAGGTGCTGCCGTTGAGCCGGGGGTGCTGGATGGGAGAGGACCAGTTCACGTCCGTGGTGGTGCCGGCCGTGTAGCTGATCGGAAAGGCCCACCCGTGACTCAGCGGCTGCCCGAGGACGGCGGGCGCACGGTGACCGGGACGTTGACCCCGGTCACCGTGTCGTCCATCAGGTGTCCCTCGGCGCGCATGTGCATCGCCCGCAGCACCAGGGTATGCGGGTCGAGGTCGAGGGTGAACCAGGCGGTGATGTCCGGCCGGGCGAAGGCCAGCTCGACGACGTTCGTGTCGGCGCGCAGGACGCGGATGGCGGCAGCGGGCTGGAACTCGCTGTGGTAGAAGGCCGCCGGCCAGCCGAACGAGAAGCCGCCGCGGTCGTGCTGCCAGCGGCTGGTCGGCCCGTCGCGGCGGTAGCTGTCCGGGCCGACCAGCACCGCGCTGCCGCCGCCGGCGATGCTGTACGCCATCGCATCAGGGGCGGCGAACCGGTAGTGGGTCACCACCGCAGGGTCGGTTGACGACCCGCGCAGCGTCTCCTCCATCTCCAGGCTGTGCAGCCGCCCCATAGCGGCAAGCATGCGGTTGAAGACGGCCCGACCATCCGGCGCGGGCAGCGGCACGGACCGGGTCGCGGTGGCGAGGCCGCGGTTGCTGCGCACACTGACCGTCGTCGCCCATCGGCCGGTGTCAGCCAGGGCAGCGGTGCCGGTGAAGCAACCGAATCCACACGGGCGCAACGCTGCGCGCACGGGCGACGCACCATCAGCTCGGCGTGCGGAGAACGCGGCGTCCCGCAGCCCATCGCCGGGCTGGGCCCCGACCACGGTCAGCCGCACCCGGACCCGGCCCAGGTGCGGTGGACTGAGGGACCAGCCGAGGACGAACGGACCCGAACCGGCAGCGACGGCCGCTGCCGGTTCGCTCGCCAGTGCCGCCAGCGGCGGCCTCCCGGCAGCCTCCTCGGCCGCCACGGTGGCGGCCCGGGGCGGGGCGGGGTAGCCGACCAGCGCGGCGGCCACCGCCACCGCGGTGACCGCCGCGACCAGTTCGCCCGAAACCGCGAGCCGTACTCCCCGCAGCCTCGGCACGCGGCGGCTGCGCAGCCAGTAGTGGATCAGCCCGGCGGCGGCCATCACGGCCAGCGCGGCAGCCTTTCCGAGCACCGCACGCCCGTAGCCGGTGCCGGTGAGCTGAGCCCAGCCAGACAGCTGCTGGGCCGCGTTCCCCACCCCCGTCGCAGCCACCACCACCGCCGCCGCGACCGCGGCCGGGGTCAGCCCGACCAGCACCGCGACCGCTCGTCGGCCGGCCAGCACGCCGAGCGCGATCGCGGCCACCCAGACCGCCGCCGCCAGCAGGTGCACGAACAGCGCAAGCGTGGCCGGCATCGGATGCGGCGCCGCGCCCGCATGCCCGCCGGCCGCCTCGGTGAACAGCGCACCCGCACCCACGCCTGCCGCCAGCCACCGCGGGGCCGGGGTGCGCCGGGCCTGCCACGCGATGCCGACGAGGACGCCGACGGCGGCCAGCACCAGCCCGGCCAGTCGCCACCTGCTGGACGCGCCCGCGGTCAGCAGGCCGCCCACCGCGCCAACCCGTCCGGTCGCGACCTCGGCGGCCGCCACGGCTGCGACGAGCAGCCCCGCCAGCGCCACCGCCGGCCCGGCCCTCGCCACTGCCGCGACCCGGCGGGCGGGCACACCGGCGTGCTGCGCTCGCGGCGCCAGCAGCGCGGTACCGGTCCAGGCCAGCAGCCCCAGCAGCCCGACCCACCGGCCGGCCAGCCCGACCCAGCCCTCGCTGGCGGACGGCCCAGCCGACACCGAACCCATGCCGGGCTGGGTGGTGCCGACCCCGAACTGGTAGCTGCCGTGCAGCACGTGCCCGTCGTCCAGCGCCACGCTGGTCCACCGCACCGTGTACACGCCCGTGGCGAGCGAGCCCAGTCGACGCTGCATCGCCAGCCCGTCGCCGGTCACCGGCCGCGTCGCGCCGATTCCCGCCTCGCGGGCATGGGCGTCCACGACGTCCACCCGGCTCAACCGCAGATTCAACGGCTCGTCGAAGCGCAGCACCACCGCCGCCGGCGCCTGCGGCAGCCCCGTCCCCGGAGCCGGGCTCGCCGATACCAAGCTCGCGTGCGCGAAGGCCGGCACCGCCGACGCCAGCACCATCAACAACGCAGCCACGACGGCCACCCACACGCGGCGCCCCAACGCACAGGGGACGCGGCGCGGCCTGACATTTAGGTCCACTACGTGCATCAATGCCAACTCCGCAATCGTTCCTACGACCGACACGGACACGATGACGCCGGCGGTTCATCCCGGCGGCCAACTGCGGGGCGGCCCGGCAACCGGCGCCGTCCAGACACGGCCTGCAACGCTTCCGCGACGACAGCACTTGACCATCGCGCGCAGCAGATCGGGGCTCGCCGAGGCGAGATTGCCCTCAGCCAGGGCGTGCAGAGGCAGACTGTTGGGTGCGGTCATCGTGCTGATCTCCTTCGAGCTTCGACACCTCGAAGATCAGCCGGTGGCCGTTCATCTGTGCGGGCTTCCCGAAGCCGGAGCAAACCCCCGGAGTGGACAGGCCGTTGGCAGGATGTCCGCGTTCAACACTCGATGGGAAAGGACCCGACGACCGTGGCTCGTGCCATCTCTCCCGCGAAGCGGCCGACGAAGGCGGCGGCGCGCAACCTGATCAGCGCCCTGGCCGGCTCCTGACGCTCAGCACACTTCACCGTCGTCGCAGTCCTCGGCGCGGCGGGGATCGGGCGGCCTGGAGCTGGTGTTGGGCGTCGGCGGGGCTTCCGCGCTCCGTGCCCTGCTGAAGGTCCCCCAGGTCACGTCGTCCTACCCGTCGGCGCGGTCGTCGTCGGCGTCCGGCTGCGCGGGCAGGGCCTGGCTGGCGGACACCGATTCCACTTCGCCGATGTCCTGCGGCGTGAGGTCGAGGTCGGAGGTCTCGTCGTCGCCGAGTCCTTCTGCCTCTCTTCGCGCCTTGCGCCGGTCATGGAGAAGGGAAGAGACAACGGCGGCGAAATAGAGCATCCAGATCGGCGCGGCCAGCGCCAGCATGGTCAGCGGGTCCGTGCTCGGCGTGGCCACAGCAGAAAAGACCGAGATCCCCACGATCATGCCGCGCCACCGGCCGAGCATCCGCCGACCGGACAGCACTCCGGTGAGGTTCAGCATCACCAGCAGCAGCGGCATCTCGAAGGAGAGACCAAAGACGACCACCATGCGGGTGACGAGGTCGAGCAGATCGTCCAGCGGCAACAGGTTGTCCACCCCGCGCGGGGTGAAGTGGATCAACACCTTCGCGGTCGTGGGCAGCACCCTGTAGGCGAAGAGGGCGCCGCCGAAGAACAGCGGGACGCCCGCGCCGACGAACGCGTAGGCGTATTTCCGCTCGTGCTTGTGCAGGCCGGGGGCAACGAACGCCCACAGCTGGTACAGCCATACCGGCGAGGCCAGCACGACACCGGCCATCAGGGACACCTTCAGCGCCAGGGTGAAGGGCGCGAGCAGACCGTTGATCGTGATCCGCGCGCAGGTGGTGTCCGCGGTCTGCTTGGCCAGATCGGCGAAGGACGTCGGGCAGCCGACCGAGTCCAGCACCGGCCTGGTGAAGAAGTCAATGATGCCTTTGTAGTTGAAGGCCGCGGCGATCGTGACGGCCAGGATGGCAAGGACGGCCCTGGCGAGCCGGTTGCGGAGCTCACGAAGGTGCTCCCCGAGCGGCATCCGCCCCTCGGGATCCTTCTCCTTGTTGCGGGCCGACTGGGGCACGCCGCTTCCTCATCTCGTGCGGCAGACCGGAGACCACCGGCCCTGCGTCAGTACTTGATCGTCTCCGTCACCCGGTGGGGCGCGAGCTCGCCACGGCGCCGATTGCGCCCGGTAGCGCGTCCAGGAGGCAGTTGGTCCAGGTCGGCACCACTTACCGCGGGCTGATCTGCCCTGCCCAGCCCGAGGGTGGGCGGCTCACGGAGGTCCTCGGACCATCCACTGTCGCGCGCCGCGCTCGGACCGGAAAGCAGCTCTGCTCCGGCCAGGACGCCGACCGATACCGCAGACAACGACGCGGGCGGCCCGACAGCGCATGAGGTGAGCCGGCCGGGGTGGCTTCGGGCAGCGTCTCGTGCGGGGATGAGCCAGGGGCGCGCAGGACCGGGCTCAGTCTCTGTGGCTGGTCGTGCTGTCCGTGGGCGCGGTGCGGGCGGTGGCGGTGTCTCCGGGAGTGCCCGAGATCGTCCGCGGTCCCGGTGCAGGCTCAGGCTCGGGGCGTGGCTCGTTGGAGACGCCGTCGTCCTTCATGGCCTTGGTCTCGCTCTTGAGGATCCGCATGGACTTGCCCAGCGCCCGGGCCGTGTCGGGTAGTTTCTTCGAGCCGAAGATCAAAACCACCACCGCGACCAGGATCAGCAGGTGCCAGGGCTCCAGCGCATTGCGGAACATCGTCACACCACCCCTTCGAACGCGTCGGCCCTCATATCCGCCTCGGCGATCGGTGCCGCTTGTTCCTGCGCGGCAGCGGTGGGAGCGGGAGTACCCGCGGCGCATCGTGTCTCGCCGCCCCAAGCATGCACCGGTGGCCGGCACTCGTCGTCGCAGAAGGAGATCCGCAGGAGGTGGCTGGGCAGGTCGGCGTCCGTGCCCGCGCCCGCGGTCTCGTGCGCGGGCGCCTGGGAGGAGGTTTCCCGGCGCACTTGGCACGACGGTTTCACCGGTGTCCGCCGCCCGCGCCATCGGGAGATTCCCACGGCGTCGTCCAGCCAGGCCTCACAAGTGAATTCGTCGCCCGTCGCCGCCGCAACCGCGAGGGGCCCGAACGGCATCAGGCATACGGCGAGGCGTAGTTCGCCGCCTGTGACCTGCATGGCCACCTGCGCCGGCTGCCCGGCCCGCGGAGTGTGCGGGGGCGTTTGGGCCGGATGGACGCCCAGCCGCTGCCCCTGGGAGCAACCACATTCGGGCACCTGGAACAGCCGATGGGTCCTCGCGTTCGGCCGCGGTGCGTTCATCGGCCTTCCCCGGTGTGACCGTTCCTGTCGTCGGCCGGCGCGATGTTCACGCATGGCTGTCGGGCGTGGGAGGCGAGGCGAGTGGAGTTGGCCGGCTGCTGCGGGGGCGTGCCGGGTGTCGATGTCCTTGCGGGTCATGTGTCCTTCTCCTTGTCGGGTCGGGGTCGATTCAGATTCCGGGGCGCCCGGCAGCCGTCCAGGCGGCGCACTCCTGGCGGACGTAGAGGCGGCGGCTGGGGGCGAGCTTGATCGCGTCGGGGTGGTGCGGACCGGCCACCAGGTCGGGATGGCGGCAGTCGTGCGGGACGAATTGTTCGGTGTCCCGAGGACCGCATGGGTACCCGGGCTGGGCCCGGGCAGCTGTCGATGGGGCACGGCTTGTGGGTCGCGAAGGCCCACTTGGCGGGGTCGTCGGGTGACCCGGCGCCGCAGCCGCCCCCCAGTGATCCCTCGCTGTGCTGCGGTGCCGGCCCCGGCAAGGGGCCGCAGGTCGTGCGGAACGCCCGGCCCGGTCATGGCGAGCACCTCAGGCAGGCACGGACTTCGCGGCCGCTACGTGTCTGGTGGACCTCGGTCGACTGGGCGAGGTACTGGACGATGCCGGTGCCGCGGCCGTGTTCGTCGGAGGCGATGTCGGGGCGATGGCGCTCCACTTCCATGCCGGAGTCAGTGACCACAATGTGCAGCGTGCCGTCGTCGAGGACGAGCCTCAGGGTCATGCGCTCGCGGCCGTACTGGGCGGCGTTGGCGGCGAGTTCGTCGACGATGAGAACGGCTGAGTCCCGTTCGCTTGCGGGCACGCTCCAGGCCTCCAGCAGATCAGCCGCGAAGTGACGGGCGGCGGAGACGTGCGCCTCCTGCGCGGGCAGGGTGAGCAGCGCCTCGTGGCGACAGGGCTGGCCGAGCAGTGAACTCGGGCTGAGGGTGTCGGTCACAAACATGGTCTTCTGGCTCTTCTGTGGATGTGCGGAGACCGGAAGGGGGAGGACCACCAGCAACTTCCGGGTGCCGGTAGGCTGGATCCTGCATCGGCGCGCTCATCTGGTTCCACGGGCGACACATGCCGAACGGTTCGAGCCATTCGCCGCTTTTGCTCGATTTCTTGCGGGTCACGTCCATGCCGGCGGCCTGGCCGGCTCACTCGCCTCTGTCAGAGCTCGATGCCGTACTCGGGTGGGCCCAGCGGCTCGTTCCTTCGCCCGTGGTCGTCCGGACGACCCTGCGGGAACGTCGCACCGCGGAGCCGGACGAACGTCGATCAGCCCGACCGCGAGGTGGTTTTTTTCCTGCCGGTGGCATCCGCTTCGACGTCCCAGCCCTTCGGCGGCGACGTCTTCTTGGCTCTTGTGCCGCCGTGCGCTCACACCCGGCAGTTGTCGTCATGTCACTGGGACGCCTCGTCCTTCCCGCGCACACCGGTCGTCCCGGTCGGCGCGGACGGCACGAAGAAGTTCCCCGCCAGGCCGGCCCAGTGACATGACGACCCCGGCCTCGCCTCACGCCCGGATAGTGACCAGCTTCTGGCCGTTGCCTGCGAGGATCTCGAAGTGCTCGATGGCCCCGGAGTCCATGGCAACCGCCCCAGGGATCGTGGTGCCGGGAGGGTACTCGCCTGCCCGCCAGGTGGCGCCGTCCGCCCTGGCTCCGCCGGGCCCGACCGCCTGCAGCCGGCAGGTGATTCCGGCGGGTGCCCCCTTGGCGGAGACCTGCAGGACACTGCCCCAGGCAGAGGGTGAGACCTTCACCGAGGCGGAGACCCCGGTGGTGGGATCGCTTCCGGAGACGGTGCGCCAGGTCGTGGGCGCGGTCGGCCCGGGCGGCGACGCCACGCTGCCCACTGTGCCGATGGCCGCCAGCCATGTGCCACTGGCCGCTGCCGCGACGAACGCCAGTGAGGCGGCTGCGCCGGCCAGTTGCAGACGCCAGGTCCTGCGGCGCCGGGTCGCGGCCTGCTGGAGCAGTTTCTCCAGCACACCTCCCTCCGCCGCCCGCGACACCGCGGGCACGGCGGGCACGGCGTGCCGTTCGGGCGAGGAGCCCTGCGCGCTCTCGGCTGCCCGTGCCACCAGCCGGTCGGCCAGGTTACCGTCGGCCGCCGGCACCGTCCGGCCTGCGGCTTCCGCCGGGGTCACCGTCGCCAGCAGCGCGGGCAGTCTCGTCAGCTGGGCGTGTTCAGCCTGGCACTCGGCGCATTCCGCGAGGTGGGCGCGCACCCGCTCCGCTTCCGCCAAGGGCAGCGTGCCCAGGACGCATGCTCCGAGCGCCAGCCGGAGGTCTTCGTGCTTCGCGCTCATGGTCGCCACCTCCTGCACGCCACGGTCATGGCTCGATCCCCCGTTCCTGGAGCGCCAACCGCAGGGCGTGCAGGGCGTAGTACGTCCGCGACTTCACGGTGCCCAGCGGAATGCCCAGCACCCGCGCTGCCTCCGTCATGGTCCGGCCCCGGTAGTACGTCTCCAGCAGGACGGCGCGGTGGTCCGGGGACAGCGTCCGCAGGGCGTCGGCCACCGCCCAGCTCTGCAGCGCCTGCTCGATCTCGTCCTCGCCCGATTTCTGCTCGGCGGCACGCTCCAGCGCCTCGCCGCCGGCCTCGGCCGGCCTGGCCTGCCGGGCCCGGTGGGCATCGATGACCAGGTGCCGGGCGACCGTGCACAGCCATGCCCGGGCCGGGCCTCGCGCGGGATCGAACGCGGCGGGATGCTGCCACGCCCGGAGCAGTGTCTCCTGCACCACGTCCTCCGCCCATTGCCAATCTCCCGAGGTCAGTCGCAGTACGTAGTGGAACAGGGCTCCTGCGTGCTCCGCGTACAGGGTGCGCAGCAGTTCCTCATCTGCGGTCGAAAGGGTCCCTTTACCAGAGACACGGTCCGCGGAGCGATCCGGATCGGTCCGCGGGCCATGTTTTCGGGAACTCCAGGGCATAGGCCGATCATCGCGCACATGTACTGCTTTGTCCTGTAACGCACGAAAGGGTGCAGGTGTCGCTCTGTGAGCGTCGTGGGCGTGGCGTCCCCGCCGGGTCTTGCGGCACCGCCAGGGCCAAGCGTGCGCGGCACCGCCAGGGCCAAGCGTGCGCGGCGCCCGGAAGGCCGGCTGATCTGCGGTGATACCAAGAGGTCTCACAAAAGTGCGTATCCGCCGAACCGTGGGACCCCCGCCGTCCGTGGAGCCGGGCGAGAGCCGACTTACGCGCAATTCCTCATCGATTCCCCCCGCGGCAAAGGATGGATCAGAGGTGACCGAGACACACCACGCAGGCTGGCTGTCGCCATCATCGCCACTGCCGGCGCGCTGGGGCTCCTCGGCTCATGCGGCCAGTCGTCGCATTCCTCGGCCGCCGGAGCTTGCACCCTCACACCCGGTCCGGGTCATCACCAGACGGCAGGGATGCCCGGCGCCAAGGGGGCCGCTCCGGTGGCCGGGAACGCCGCGGAGATCAAGAACTTCGCGTTCTCCCCGGCCACGCCGAAGGTCAAAGCGGGCACGACGGTGACCTGGACCAACCAGGTCACCGACGCCCACACCGTCACCAGCGCCGGATCGGGCGGCCCGCTCCATTCGGCCGCCCTGGCCACTCCCGCCGCCTACAGCCACCAGTTCATACAGCCCGGCACCCATTCCTACCGCTGCACCATCCACCCGTTCATGACCACCACTGTGGAGGTGACCCGATGAGCGACCACTACGACAGTCACGGCGGAGCACCGGCCGACGACGCCGGTCGACCCGATACCGAAAACGGTATGACTCGATGCCAACTCATGAGGCGCACAGGCTGGTTCGGGGACCTCGTGGTGCTGACCGTGGCCAGCGGGGAGGTGATCAGCCACATCGCCGAATTCCGGGACAGCAACGCCACGGGGGTCGCCGGGGCCGCGGCCGTGGAAAGCGGGGCGCTGCGGTTCATGCAGGTCTCCGACAGCCATCTCGGATTCCAGGGTCCGGCCAACATGACAGAGTGCGTCTTCACCGTGCCCGGCGAGCACGACTCCATGGGCGACGCGGGACGCGCCTACCGGCAGACCTTCGGGAAGGGCACGCTCGGAAAGCCGCACCGCCTCGCGGGTAACACGACGGCCGGTCACACCCACGGCGGGGAAAACAGCGCGCCCGGCGCCACAGTGGCACGTCGTACACGCATCCGGCAGCAAGGTCGAACCCGATTGATTGGGGACTGATGACCGGGCCCACGGGCGCGCGGATCCGGCGTCCCGCACGAACGGTGGCGGGCTTCTTGGCTGCTTTGCTGCCGGTCGCGGTCGCGGTGGGGGTCTATGCGTTCGGCCGCACGCACACCCCCGACTACACCAGCGGCCTGTTCGGACGGCACGGCGTCGGCGTCAACGATCTCAAGGCGCGTTTGGGCAGCGCTCTGATGGCACTCGCGGTCGTCCAACTGCTCCTCGGGCTGTGGATGTACCGACGCCTACCGGGAGTGAGGGCCGCACCGCACCGGGTGCACCCCGCACACCGGCTCATCGGCCTCCTTGCCTTTCTGCTCTCGCTGCCCATCGCCTACCACTGCATCACCGCCTACGGAGTCGAGTTCACGAGCAGCCGAGTGGCGGTGCACTCCATCACGGGCTGCGTCCTGTACGGCGCGTTCGTCGCCAAGGTGCTGGTGGTACACAGCCGCCGACTGCCCGGTTGGGCGCTTCCGGCCGCCGGCGGCGCCCTGGTCACCGCCATCGCGGTGATGTGGTACACAGCCGCCTTGTGGTTCTTCGCCGGCTCCGCCCCCGGCTTCTGACCGTGCCCGCGGGCGTCACCTCGGCAGCTGGGACGCACCGGCCGCGCCGAACGCGAGGGACTGCGGCAGCTCCGACGGCACCGCCGGAGGTGTGACTGAACCGAACCGCTCACGGTCCCGGGGATGCCGTCCGCCGGTCTCAGAGGGTGAGGGTGGGGTCTTCGAGGCCGGCCCAGACGGCGAGGTCGAGGGTGCGTTCGAGGCCGTTGCGCTCGCCGGTGGTGACGTCCCCGGGTTCGGCGGTGGTGATCTGCTGCAGCCGGGTGCGGTCGAGGAGGTCGAGGGCGGGGCTGTTGTCCGCCGTCAGCAGTTCGCGGACCTGGGTCTGCAGTTCCGTCACGTAGGCGGGGTCCTGAGTGGAGGGATAGGGGCTTTTGACCCGCTCCGCGACTGACCGCGGCAGGAGTTCCGAGGTGGCCGCCCTCAGGAGGCTCTTCTCTCGGCCGTCGAAGGTCTTCATCGACCACGGGGTGTTGAAGACGTACTCGACCAGGCGGTGGTCGCAGAACGGAACGCGGACCTCCAGACCGGTGGCCATGCTGAGGCGGTCCTTGCGGTCCAGGAGCATGCGGACGAAGCGGGTGAGGTGGAGATAGCACACTTCCCGCATCCGGCGTTCGAGGGGGTCCTTCTCGCTGTCCAGGCGCGGTACCTGGACCATGGCCTCCTCGTACCGCTGGGCGAGGTAGCCGGGCAGGTCCAGTCGTTCCCGCAGTTCCGGATCTAGCAGCGAACTGCCGCCCCGGCCATGCTGGCGTTCCATCGCCGCCAGCCAGGGGAAGGTGCCGGCGTCCCGAGCGGCAGGGTCGTGGAACCACGCGTAGCCGCCGAAGACCTCGTCGGCGGACTCCCCGGACAGGGCCACCGTGGAGTGCTCGCGGATCGCCCGGAACAGCAGCAGCAGTGACTGGTCCATGTCGCCCAGGCCCAGGGGCAGGTCACGGGCGCGAACGGCGGCGGCGCGGACGTTCGGATCCGCGAGGCCCTCGGGATCGAGGACGATGTCCTGATGGTCGGTGCCCACGTGCCGGACGACGTCGTGGACGTACGGCGTGTCCGGCGTCGCGCGCAGGTCGTCGGGGATGAAGTTCTCGCTCTGGCCGACGAAGTCGACGGCGAAGCTGCGGACGGTTTCCTTTCCGCGGAGTTGCCGCGCTGCCAGTGCGGTGATGGCACTGGAGTCCAGGCCGCCCGAGAGCAGGACGCACCGCGGCACGTCCGAGACCAGCTGGCGGCGCACGGTGTCCTCCAGCAACTCGCGCACCCGCGCGATGGTGTCCTGCCGGGTATCGGTGTGCTCGGCGGCGCTGAGCTGCCAGTACGGACGGGTGCGCAGGCCGGCGCGCTCGACGGTCACCACGGTGCCGGGCTCCACTTCCCGCATTCCCGCCCAGATGGCGTGGCCGGGGGTCTTGGCCATGGAGAACAGTTCGCGCAGCCCGTCGAGGCCGACGGTGCGGGGTACGACGGGGTTGGCCAGGATGGCTTTGGGTTCGGAGCCGAACAGTACGCCGTCGTCGGTGGCGAAGTAGTACAGGGGCTTGATACCCATGCGGTCGCGGATCAGCAGCAGCTGGTCTGTCCGTCCGTCCCAGACGGCGAAGGCGAACATGCCGTTGAGGTGCTCGGGAAGGTCGGCCCCCCACTCCAGGTAGCCCCGCAGTACGACCTCGGTGTCGCTGTCGGTGTGGAAGGAATGGCCGCGGTGGCGCAGCTCGCCACGCAACTCGGTGTAGTTGTACGCCTCTCCCGAGTACACCAGCACGACATCGCCGTCCGGGGTGTGCTCACTCATCGGCTGGACGCCGCCGGGCAGGTCGATGATGGCGAGCCGACGGTGGCCCAGAGCGGCGTGCGTGTCGAGCCAGAGGCCCTGTGCGTCCGGTCCGCGGCAGGCCATCGTGGCGTTCATGGCTTCGACGGTGGGGCGTTCCGGTCGCAGGTCGCGCTGGTAGGACACCCAACCGGAGATTCCGCACATGAGGTGGCGCTCCTTGCCGTGGAGAAGCATCCAGCACCGTGGATGGCACCCCCTACAGGACCGTAACAAGGACCGCCGACCGGCGCAGCTCGCACGGGCGGACGGGCTGCGGCGCGGGGACGGTCCCTGGGTATCGCCACGTATGCGGGAGGCGGCAAGGTGGCTCGTGCCGCGAGTGTTCGCAGCCCCCGCCGGGGCATTCCTGCGCGGATGTCCAGCTTGGTGAAGGCCTTGGCATCGGTGCCGCCGGGGTTGCACGGCGGTCTCCATCGCGATGTTGTCCTGCGGACCGTTACAGGTTGGCCAGGTGATGAGCGACGAGCGCGGTGATAGGCGACGAACGTGGTGTTACGCATCCAGACAGCGTGGGCAAGCTGCCGCACCGACGGTCCCTCGCCCTTGTCCTGGATCCACCGCCGGATATCAGGAATCGAGAAGCGCGAGGCACGGAGCGGGCCCTAGCCTGCTCGCCATGGACATCACCATTCACACGAGTTACCTGCCGCACGACGACCCGGACGCGTCCCTCGCCTTCTACCGCGACGTTCTCGGCTTCGAGGTCCGCAGCGACGTCGGGCAGGGCAGGATGCGCTGGATCACGGTCGGCCCGGCCGGTCAGCCCGACACGTCCCTCCTCCTGGCGCCGCCGGCCGCCGACCCGGGAGTCACCGAGGACGAGCGCCGTACCATCACCGAGATGATGGCGAAAGGCACCTACGGCTGGATCCTGCTGGCCACCCCTGACCTCGACGCCACGTTCGAGAAGGTACAGGCCGGTGACACCGAGGTCGTCCAGGAGCCGACCGAGCAGCCGTACGGCATCCGTGACTGCGCCTTCCGCGACCCCGCGGGCAACCTGGTTCGCATCCAGGAGCTTCGCTGAGCCGCGCGGCCATCGACGCGGCCTCGCGGGCCGGCAACGCGACCATCTGCCAGGAACACGGCGCACCATCGCAGAGGCGCCCGCGCTGCCGGCCGTGCACCAGGGCCGCGTCCGCAGCCTTGGCCGGCGCCAGTGGGCCGGCCCGCATCACCGAGCGCCTGGGGTGCCTGCCCCAGCAGGCATCCCAGGCGCCGGCAGGCGTCGATGGAAGAGGAAAGAAGGGGGAGTTGTCCCATGTGTCATCCCGAGTGGCGGCGCGCACGCGTCGAGGCGCAGCGCTTGACCGACCTCGCGCGGCTCCGGCGCGTCCGCGACCGGATCGACAGGGAGTACGCGCAGCCGCTGAACGTGGAGGCGCTGGCCCGCGGGGTGAACATGTCCGCCGGGCACCTCAGCCGGCAGTTCCGGGCCGCCTACGGTGAGTCGCCGTACGCGTACCTGATGACGCGTCGCATCGAGCGCGCGACGGCGCTGCTGCGGCGGGGCGACCTCAGCGTCACCGAGGTCTGCTTCGCGGTCGGCTGCGCGTCGCTGGGCACGTTCACCACCCGCTTCACCGAGCTGGTCGGCATGTCGCCCGGGGCTTTCCGGCGCCGCGCGGCGGATGCGGCGGGCGTGGCGGCCGACCGTGCCGATGCCGCGAGTACGGCCGGTGATGCGGGGCCCGCGGTCACCGTGGAGGGGATGCCGGCGTGTGTGGCGAAGCAGGTGACGAGACCGGTCAGGAATCGAGAAGCCCCGGCCGCCGAGCTGCCTCTAGCGTGATGGCCATGGCAACCACCGCATCCCACACGTCCGTCGCATCCGTCACCCTCGAGGTGGCCGACCCGGAGGCCGCCCACCGCTTCTGCACGGCCTTCGGAGTGGACACGCACGTACGCCTACGGGCGTCCGAGGCGCACTCCGCCGGATTCCGTGGCTTCACCCTGGCGCTCACGGTGTCCCGGCCCGCCACCGTCGACAGCTTCCTCGGCGCCGCCGTGGACGCCGGCGCCACGGTGCTGAAGCCCGCCGCGAAGTCGCTGTGGGGCTACGGCGGCGTCGTCCAGGCCCCGGACGGGACGATCTGGAAGGTCGCGACCTCGGCGAAGAAGGACACCGGCCCAGCCACCCGCGAGATCGACGAGATCGTCCTCCTGCTCGGTGTCGAGGACGTGAAGGTCAGCAAGCAGTTCTACGTCGGCCGGGGCCTGACCGTGGCCAGGAGCTTCGGCGGCAAGTACGCCGAGTTCGCCTCCGACGAGACCAGCCCCGTCAAGCTGGCACTGTACAAGCGCCGCGGCCTGGCCAAGGACCTCGGCGTCCCCGCCGACGGCGCCGGCTCGCACCGCATCGTCCTCGGCAGCACCGCCGGCCCCTTCACCGACCCTGACGGATTCGCCTGGGAAGCCGCCACGTCGCGCACCCCCGCGCCGTCCACGGCGTCTGCACTGGCCTAACTCCGGACCTGAACTCCCGCCACGACCTGCCTCATCCCTGAACGAGAGGAAATCTGCCGTGCAGCACACGAAGTCGTCTGCCGAGAACTCCGGCACGGACGCCGAGGGGTACAACGGGTTCACTGCCGAGGAGCGGGCCGCGATGAAGGAGCACGCGCAGGAGCAGAAGCGGACGGTGTCGCGGCGCGGTTCGCGGGCTGAGAAGGAGGCGGCTGCGGAGCGGGACGTGCTTGCGAAGATCGCCGAGATGCCGGAGGCGGACCGGGTCCTCGCCGAGCGGATCCACGCCGTCGTCAAGGCCGCCGCTCCGGACCTCACACCCAAGCTCTGGTACGGGATGCCCGCCTACGCCAGAGACGGCAAGGTCATCTGCCACTTCCAGAGCGCGCAGAAGTTCAAGTCGAGGTATGCCACGCTCGGATTCAGCGACCAGGCGGCTCTCGACGACGGCGCCATGTGGCCGACCGCCTACGCCCTGGCGGAGCTGACCGCAGCCGACGAACAGCGCATCAGGACGCTCGTCAAGAAGGCGGTGGGCTGAGGCCAACCGGGGCGGAACCGCGGCTTCCTTCCCACGGGCGAATGAGGCCATGCCATCCGTCAGCTCGACGCCCACCACCTGGGCCCCGCGCTCGGCGAGCATGCGGCCGGCGTCCCCGTTTCCGCGTCCCGCCGTGCCGCGTCGCGGACAACGGGCACGGGACGGGCAGGGTGCGGAGTCATCGGCGGCGGCGCCGGGCGTAGAGCGCGGCGGTGAAGTCGTCCAGGGCCGCGAGGTTGTGGGCGCTGACGACGGCGTCGCAGTAGGGCAGTGCCGCAGCCATGCCGGCCACCAGCGGACGGTAGCGCGGGCTTGCCGTGCGCGGGTTTACCCATACGACGCGGTAGGCGACCCGGGACAGTCGCGCCATCTGGGTGGCGAGGTCGGCGGGCACGCCGGTGTCCCAGCCGTCGGAGATGAGGGTGACCACGGCGCCGTACGCCATGCCGCGCCGGCCGAACCGCTCGTTGAACTCCGCCAGGCAGTCCGCTATCCGGGTGCCCCCGGACCAGTCCGGAGCCGCCCGTCCGGCCCGTGCCAGGGCGTCGTCCGGCCCGCCCCGCCGCAGGACGGGCGTGAGGCGTGTGAGCCGGGTGGCGAAGGTGAAGACTTCGGCGCGGGTGGCACGGGCGGCACAGTAGAGCAGTTGGAGCATCGCGCGGGCATAGGGCTCCATCGATCCGGAGATGTCGCAGAGCACGATGAGGTCGCGGGGGCGGTCGCGGGGCGCGAAGCGGTGCAGCCGCAGCGGGTATCCGCCGGTTCGCCGGCTGGCGGAGAGAGTGCGGCGCACGTCGATGCGCGTACCGTGGTGCGCTGTGCGGCGTCGGCGGGACGGCCGGGTCGGAGTGCGCAGCACGAGGGTGCGCATCACCTCGGAGAGCCGCGCCAGTTCCTCGGCGGACAGGTCCGCGAAGTCGCGGCCCGCGAGACGGTCGAGCGGACTGGCGGCGAGGGGCACGGGAGCCGTCCGCGGCTGTGCGTCGGCATCCCGGCCTCGTCCGTCCGCTGTGTCCTTCCGGGTGCCGGGGACGCGGCCGGGAACGGTTTTCGGGAGCGATCGGGGCGGGTCGCCGGGTTGCCCGCGCTGTGCCCCGCGGTCGGCCGGGCCGCCGAAGACCTCGTGGAAGACCCTGTCGAACAGTTCGATCTGCTCGGGGTCCGACACCAGGGTGGCGAGCGCGCAGTGCCGCAGTTCGCGCGTCGTCGACGGCGCCAGCAGGGTGAGCGCCCGAGCGAAACTCCGGGTACGGTCGGGGCCCGCCGCGATCCCCGCCTCGTGCAGGGCGGCGGTGAACGAGGCGACCAGTTCAGGCAGTTCAGGCAGGTCATCCATCGGAGCGGGCCTCCGCGTCGACCAGCTCCGCCAGTCCGGTCCGGCGCACGGCCTCCAGGTCCTCGGCGTACTTGAGGACCGCCCCCAGGGTGCGGTCGGCGGCGTCGGCGTCGAGAACGGAGAAGCCCAGCGTGTGCAGCGCGCCCGCCCAGTCGATCGCCTCGGCGATGCCGGGCGGCTTGGTGAGTTCCTGGCGGGCACGCAGGCGCGCCACCCCGCGCGCCACGCGCTCCGCCAGCCACTCGGCCGACTCCGGTACCCGTCTGCGGATGATCGCGGCGACTCGTGCGGTGTCCGGGTAGTCGATCCAGTGGTAGAGGCAGCGGCGTTTGAGCGCGTCGTGCAGATCACGGGTGCGGTTGGAGGTCAGTACCGCCACCGGCGGCACCACAGCCGTCCGGGTGCCGAGTTCGGGGATGGTGACCGCGGCGTCCGCGAGCAGTTCCAGCAGGAACGCCTCGAACTCGTCGTCGGCGCGGTCCACCTCGTCGACGAGCAGCACCGCCGGCCGTGGTCCCGGGTGGCAGATCGCGGCAAGCAGCGGCCGTGGCAGCAGGTAGTCCTCGGTGAACAGATCGGCGTCCCGCAGGGGCTCCCCGCGGGACTCGGCCAGCCGGATGGCCAGTAGTTGCCGTGGGTAGTTCCACTCGTAGAGGGCCTCGGCCGAGGACAGTCCCTCGTAGCACTGAAGCCGGATCAGCGGGGTGTCGAGCACGGCGGCGAGCGCGCGGGCCGCCTCGGTCTTGCCGACGCCGGGCTCGCCCTCCAGCAGGATGGGTTGCCGCATGCGCACGGCCAGCAGCAGCGCCGTGGCCAGAGCGTCGTCGGCCAGGTAGCCGACCGTGTCGAGGTGCGAGCGCAGGGCGGGAACATCGGGTACGAGGGGGTCGAGGTCAGGCATGCGCGTAACGGAAGGGGTCGTCGGCGAAGGCGTGCCGGCACCCCGGCCCGCAGAAGTACACCCTGCTGCCGGCCCGGTCCAGTGCGAGGGTGTCCGATGTGATCGCCACGGTCATGCCGCACACGGGATCCACGTCCTCGGCCGGGGTCCGCGGCGCGGCGGATTCGGCTCCGGGGCGCGCGGCTCGGGCCGCCTGCGGCCGCAGTGCGATGATCTCGGCGTACACCGACAGCGCGATCTCCGCCGGAGTCCGCGCACCGATGTCCAGTCCGGCCGGGGTGTGAATGCGCGCGCGTTGTTCCTCGGTGAGATCCAGTGCGGTGAGCACCGCCGCGCCGCGCTTCGGGCCGGCCACGAGCCCGATGTACGGGACCCCGGCGCGTGCGGCCTCGATCAGTACGGTCTCCTCGTCGCGGCCGTGCGTGGCGATGACGACGACGTCCAGATCAGGCGGCAGCGGCTTCCCGGGCGAGGCCGGTCGGGCGTCGAGGCCGAGCACACGACCGAGGTCGAGCAGAGCGCGGGCGATGGGGGCGTGTCCGTAGACGTACGCCAGCGCCGGAGGGAGGTTGGCCTCCAGGAAGATGTCGAGCGTCCCGCCCGACAGGCAGGGATTGGCCACCGTGACCAGGCCTTCGGCAGGCTCCTGCGGGCCTTCGGCGCCGGTGTCCGCGCCGGGCGTGATTCTCAGCAGCAGCGACTCGCCGGTCCGCAGTACGCGCAGGCCCTGCAGCTGCACCGTCGTCTCGGCGCAGCTGCCGCCCACGAAGCCCTCGACGGTGCCGTCGGGCAGCACGAGTGCGCTGTCCCCGGGCTTGGCGCTCGTGGGCCGTTCCACGTGGACGACGGTGGCCAGGACGAATGGGGTACGGCCGTGCCGGAGCTCGTCCGCGCGGGTCAGCAGTTCGGTGTTCGTCATCACGGGGCCTCAGGTGATGGCCATGTCGGTGCGCAGCGGTCGGCCCTGGGCGGCCCGCCACACCGCGGCGGGCGTCAGCGGCATGTCGACATGGCGTACGCCAAGCGGCTTCAACGCGTCAACCACGGCGTTGACCACCGCGGCGGGCGAGCCCACCGTTGCGGACTCGCCGACGCCCTTTGCCCCGACGGGGTGGTGCGGGGAGGGGGTGACGGTCTCGCCGAGCTCCCACGAGGGGCATTCGACCGAGGTGGGCAGGAGGTAGTCCATGAACGACCCGCCGAGGCAGTTGCCGTCCTCGTCAAAGGCGATCACCTGCATGAGCGCCATGCCGAGGCCGTCGGCGAGTCCGCCGTGCACCTGACCTTCGACGATCATGGGGTTGATCCGGTTGCCGCAGTCGTCCACGGCGATGAACCGGCGGACCTTCACCTGGCCGGTGTCCGCGTCCACGTCGACGACACATATGTATGCGCCGAACGGGAAGGTCAGGTTCGGCGGGTTGTAGACGCAGGTCGCGTCCAGGTGGCCCTCGACCCCCTCCGGGAGTTCCAGGTTGGAGTGTGCGGCGAGCGCGATCTCGGCCATCGTCCGTCCTTGGTCGGGGTCGCCCGTGACGTACCACCGGCCCTTCTCCCATTCCAGGTCGTCCGGGCTCACCTCGAGCATCGCGGAGGCGACGATCTTCGCGCGTTCGCGCACTTTGCGGGCGACCAAGGCGGCCGCGGCTCCGGACACCGGCGTCGAGCGGGATCCGTAGGTGCCGAGCCCGAACGGGGTCTGGTCGGTGTCGCCGTGCACCACCTCGACGTCCTCGGGCGGGATGCCCAGCTCCTCGGCGACGATCTGCGCGAACGTCGTCTCGTGGCCCTGCCCCTGGGTCTGCACGGAGATACGCAGGACGGCCTTGCCGGTCGGGTGGACCCGCAGCTCGGCACCGTCGGCCATGCCCAGTCCCAGGATGTCCATCTGCTTGCGCGGGCCCGCGCCGACAGCCTCGGTGAAGAAGCTGACCCCGATGCCCATCAGCTCGCCGCGCCGGCGTTTTTCGGTCTGCTCCCGGCGCAGGTCCTCGTAGTGCGCGATGTCCATGGCCAGCCGCAGGGCGCGCGGGTAGTCGCCGGAGTCGTACTCCCACCCCGTCTGCGTCCTGTACGGGAACTGCCCGGGCCGCAGCAGGTTGCGCATCCGCAGCTCGGCCGGGTCCGTGCCGAGCGTGTTCGCGAGCACGTCGACCATCCGTTCGACCAGGTACACGGCTTCGGTGACGCGGAACGAGCAGGCGTAGGCGACGCCGCCGGGGGCCTTGTTGGTGTAGACGCCGGTCACGGCGCAGTGCGCGGCGGCCAGGTCGTACGAGCCGGTGAAGACGCCGAAGAAGCCGGCCGGGAACTGCGTGGGCTGTGCGGTGGCGTTGAACGCGCCGTGATCGGCGATGACATGGACGCGCAGGCCCAGGATCTTCCCGTCCTTCGTCGCAGCGATCTCGCCGTGCATGTGGTAGTCACGGGCGAAGGAGGTGCTCATCAGGTTCTCCGAGCGGTCCTCCACCCACTTCACCGGCTTGCCGGTGACGATCGAGCCGACGACCGCGCACACGTAACCGGGGTAGATGCCGACCTTGTTGCCGAAGCCGCCCCCGATGTCCGGGGAGATGATTCGGATCTTGTGCTCCGGGATGCCCGCCACCATCGCGTAGATCGTGCGGTGGGCGTGTGGGGCCTGGGTGGTGGACCACACCGTCAGCTTCCCGGTGATGGCGTCCATGTCCGCCACGGTGCCGCAGGTCTCCAGCGGCGCCGGGTGCACCCGCGGGTAGAGCATGTCCTCCTCCACCACGACGTCGGCGGCCGCGAAGACCTCGTCGGTTCGCTCCTTGTCGCCCGCCGACCAGTCGAAGATGTGGTTGTCGGTCTGCTGGTCCTTGTCGTCGCGGATCACCGGCGCGTCCGGGTCGAGCGCCCGGCGGGCATCGACGACCGCGGGGAGCGGTTCGTACTCCACGTCGATCAACTCGAGGGCGTCCCGGGCGGCGTAGCGGTCCTCGGCGACGACGAAGGCGACCTCCTGGCCCTGGAAGCGCACCTTGTCGGTGGCGAGCACCGCCTGCGTGTCGTACGAGAGCGTGGGCATCCAGGCCAGCCCCAGACCGGCCAGGGTCTCCCCGGTGATCACGGCCTTGACCTTCGGGTGCGCCTCGGCGGCGCTGGTGTCGACGGACACGATCCGGGCGTGCGCCAGCGGGCTGCGCAGGATCGCGCCGTACAGCATCCCGGGCAGCCGTACGTCGTCGACGTAGGTCCCGTGGCCGCGGACGAACCGTGCGTCCTCCTTGCGGGGCATCCGTCCGAAACCGACCGGCCGTTGCTCGGTGGTCGTCATGCCCGCACCTCCTCGCGGCCGGGCGCCGACTCGGTGGCCGCGTCCGCGGTCCGCGCCCCGCCTCCGTGCTCGGCAGCCCAGCGGATGGAACGCACGATGTTCTCGTAACCGGTGCAGCGGCACATCTGTCCGGAGATGGCCTCCCGGATGTCCTCCTCGGACGGATCCGCGTTGTGGTCGAGCAGCCAGCGGGCGGTCATCATCATCCCCGGCGTGCAGAAGCCGCACTGCAGCCCGTGGCAGGCGATGAATCCCTGTTGCACCGGATCGAGTTCGGTCCCGTCCGCCAGTCCCTCGACGGTCCGCACCTCATGGCCGTCGGCCATCACCGCGAGCACGGTGCAGGACTTGACCGGCGTCCCGTCCAGCCAGACGGTGCACACCCCGCAGTTGGAGGTGTCACAGCCCCAGTGGGTGCCGGTGAGTCCGAGTTCGTCGCGCAGGAAGTGCACGAGCAGCAGCCTGGGCTCCACGTCCCTCGTGTACTGCTCGCCGTTCACGGTCACGGTGATCCTCATGTCACGCCTCCTCCCCCTGGGCACGTGCGGCGGCGACGCGCAGCGCCCGCGTGGTGAGCTCCCCGGCCAGATGCCGCTTGTAGTCGACCGGGCCGCGCTGGTCGGCCGTCGGCCTGCACTCCCGCGCGGCGATCCGGCCTGCCTGCGCGAAGCCCTCGTCGTCCGGCCGTCCGCCGCGCAGGAAGTCCTCGGCCTGCTCGGACACGAACCGTGGGGCACCCACCGCGGTCAGCCCGATCCCGGCCTCGGTGATGACCCCGCCGGAGATCTCCAGCACCGCTCCCGCGGCGACGACGGCCCAGTCGCCGACCCGGCGCTCGACCTTGCGGTAGGCGCTGGCATGCGAACGGATGGGCACTCGGATCTCCACCAGAAGCTCCGCTTCGTCCAGCGCGGTCTCGTACGGACCGAGGAAGAACTCCCTGATCCCGATGGTGCGCCTGCCACCGGGGCCCTGAACGACAAGGGTCGCCCGCAGGGCCGAGAACGCCGCGGACAGGTCCTCCGACGGATCGGCCTGGCACAGCGAGCCGCCCACGGTACCGCGGTTGCGTACGAGCGGATCGGCGATGACCCGTTCCGCGTCCCGCAGGATGGGGAAGTGCTCGCCGACGACCGGCGAGGCGAGCAGCTCCGCGTGGCGGACCATCGCTCCGACGGCCAGGTCGTGCCCGTCCACCCGGATCAGCGCCAGCTCGCCGAGGCCGTTGATGTCGATCAGGGCTTCGGGCTGAGCCAGCCGCAGCTTCATCATCGGCAGCAGGCTGTGTCCGCCCGCCACCACCCGGGCCTCGGGGCCGTAGCGTGTGAGCAGCTCGATCGCGTGCTCAACGCTGGTTGCCGTCTCGTACTGGAAGGCAGCTGGAACCTGCATCGGGCCCTCCTGAAACGCCGTGCCCTTCAGGCTGCGCTCTTCCGCACCGGCCGAGCAATGGGTCGATAAGCATTCACTTATCTGTCCAAACGCAGGAAAATCGGGTAGTGACCGTCACACAGCTCAGCACCTTCGTGCTGGTCGCAAGGCTCGGTTCGGTCGGCGCCGCGGCGCGAGCCCTGGGCGTGAGCGAGTCCGCCGTATCGCAGGCGCTCACCGCGCTGCGCACCCACTACAGCGATCCGCTCATCCGGCGCACCGGCGCCGGTGGGATGCGTCTGACGCCCGCGGGCGCGCGGCTGCTGCCGGTCGCGTCGCAGATGGTCGCGCTGAGCGCGGACGCCGAGGCGGCGGTACGGGCGGCACGGGGTGCGCCCGACGAGCTGCGGGTCGTCGCCACGAGCACGCTGGCCGAGTTCGTACTGCCCTCGCTCGTGGAGGCTTTCGCCGGCCGCTCAGGGCACCGGACCGAGACCTCCTTCGGGGTGGCCGCCGGCAACGAGATACGTGTGCTGGTCGAGAACCGGCTGGTCGATGTCGCGCTCGGGCCGTATCTCGGCGCCGGCCATGGGGGCGAACTGGTCAGCGAGCCACTGTTCCGCACCCAGCTGGTCGTGGTGATCGGCGCCAGGTCGCCGCGGCCGCCCGGTCCGCCTTCGCGGTGGTCGTGGCTGGTCGATTCCTCCGGGACCGATCCGGACGCGGACTCCGGGCGGCTGCTACGTCGGCTCGGAGCGGCCGAAGGACACGTGTGGGTGTTCCCCAACCAGGCCGCGACCTGGGCGGCTGCCGCCGAGGGCGCGGGGGTGGCACCGGCGTTGGCCCACCTGGTGTCGCCCCGCATCCGGCGTGACGAGCTGCGCGTACTGGAGACCCCGGCCACGCCGTCGGACGCCACCTGGCACGCCACCGTCCTGCAGGCCGAGCATCGTTCCCCGGCCACCGACGCGTTCCTGCACTTCCTGCACACGCCCGCAGCGACCCGCATCATGCGTGCGCCCGGCGTGGGCGTCCCGCCCTCCCGGTTCCGGCCCCCGGTGTACGTCACGCTCTGGGGCGCGTGAGAGAGCAGGGTTCCTGCGGGGCTCGGAAAGTTGTCCACGGCTCCGACCGACACCTGGGCCAGGGCCGCGACCTCTACCCGGTCCCGGCCCTCCACCAGCGCGTGCACTGCCGGCGGCCGCACAGCCTCCCGCGCCGGGCGGCGCAGGTCCACGCATCCCCACCACCTCACTCACACATTGCCAACGAGCCCAAATCTTCTTCAAATAATTACCTCGGTAAATTCCAGCTGAGGTCGATAATAAATTCTGGGTGAGTAGCGCTCCAGTTCCACGAATCGTCTGAAAATTGACTCAGGCGCATTTCATCGAGGTCTCATCCGAATTACCCTTTCCCGGTCTGCGGATCCCATAATGTCTTTCATGTCGAAAGCGAACACCGTTCGCGGCAGAGGGAATCCACCCGCAGGCAAGTGAGGAGAAGCCCATGAGCTTCCACAAGATCGTCCCGGTCAAGAAGCACCGAAAGCCCGTACCGGAGCCCAGGAAGCCGGCCCCGAAGAGGAACGCGCGGAAGCACCCCATCGGCCGCGAACGCGAGCACCAGGGCTGAGTCACCTTCGCAGGGCACCCGGCCCGCCGGGCCGAACCTGACCGGGAGAACCGGCCGGCGCCGGTGTTACGAATTCAGTTCAAACCTGGTAAGCGGTCGGCAAGAAATTCACTCCGGGACGCTGTCCGACCATTCACGGAAAGGGAGAATCCCATGAGCTTCCGCAAGATCACCCCCATCAAGAGGACCGAGAAGCCGGCCCCGAAGAAGCACGCCCCCAAGAAGGACACCCGGAAGAAGCACGAGCGGTGCCGCCCGGTCGGCCACCAGCGCTGACGACTCGCCACGAGGCGGGGTCACCGGAACGCCTCCGGGGCCCCGCCTCGGCCATGTCACCGATGACCGAACGACGGCAACCCCACGAGCCGAAGAGGAGCTGATCCCGACATGCGGGCGGAGCGCAGCATCGCGCGGGCGATCGCGATGCGCTGGTGCTGTCCGCCGGACAGGGCCGCCGTGCCCGGGGCGATGTGCGTGTCGTAGCTGTCGGGGAGCGCGGCGATGAAGTCGTGCGCTGCCGCGTCCCTGGCCGCGCGTTCGATCTCCTCGCGGCTCGCACCGGCGCGGCCGGCCTCGATGTTCTCGCGGATCGTGCCGCTGAGGACCAGGGTCTCCTGGGGCAGCAGGGTCACGTTCTCGCGCAGGAACTCCAGCGGCAGGTCCGTCAGCGGGACGCCGTCCAGGCGGATCACGCCCGCCGTGGGGTCGTAGAAGCGGGTGAGGAGTTTGGAGAGCGTGGACTTGCCCGCGCCGCTCGGGCCCGTGACCAGGACCAGTTCGCCGGGGCACGCGGCGAACGTGACGTCCCGCAGGGACGCGCGCTCCGCACCGTAGCGGAAGGACACCTCGTGGGAGGTGACCCGGCCGCGCACCGGCCAGGGGGCGACGGGTCGGGCCGGGTGGGTCACCGCCGAGCGGCGGCAGGTCCTGGACGTGGCGGAAGACCTTCGCCCGCAGGCGCAGGACGACGGGTCGTCCAGCCACTGCGCCGTCTGATGGCAGGCCGTACGACGATCATGATCACGCTCGATCTGAGTCTGGCGGCGGACGCGGACCGCATCCTGCTGGTGGAATCCGGGCGCCTGGTGGAAGCGGGCACGCACACGGAACTCCTGGCCCGTGAAGGGACGTACGCGAGGCTGGCGGTGCTGCTGCCGGAGCCGACCGCGGGCGACCGGACGGACGACACGCCGGCCTTGCGCGCTGTGTGAGCACGGTGGCCTCACACCATCCGCGGGCCGTACCCGGCATACGGACGGCGTGGACCGCCTCGCGCAGCACCGCGCCGGGCGAGCTGGTGCGCGACCGCACGATCTTCAGGAGTCCACACAGCCCCGATGATCACGGTGAACATCGATGATCGGCGGCGTTCAGCCTGCCCCACGAGCCGCGGCCCCGCGTCGGCGGTGGCGACGAAGGTCCGGACGGTGCGGAGGTCCATGGCGACACCCTGTGGTCACAACCGCTGGTTGTGGCTTAGGCGTCCTGTGGTTGTTTGATCCCCGGGCATGGTGCTCGCTTTGATACTTCCGATCACGGATCGGTTGTGCGGGTGAGTGACGAGGGGCGTCGGGCATGAGGAACGGGCACCGGCTGGGCCGGCGGTTCGGGTGGCTCTGGGGAGCGTACGGGACCAGCGCGCTCGGCACGTGGCTCGCCTTCGGCGCGTTCCCGCTGATCGCCATCCGGGTGCTGCACGCCGGACCGGCCGAAGTCGCCGCGCTTTCCTCCGTGGGTGCTGCGGTGGGCGCGGCCGCGGCGGTGCCGCTCGGCCCGTGGGTGGAGTTCCGCCGCAAGCGGCCGGTGCTGATCGCGACGGACCTGGTGCGGTTCGCGGCGCTGCTGACGATCCCCACCGCGTTCGCGTTCGGCGTCCTCACCGTCCTTCAGCTCCTGCTGGTCTCGGTCGTCGTCGCGGCGGCCGACATCACCTTCCGCGCCGCCTCCGGCGCGTACCTGAAGACGCTGCTGCCGGCCGAGGACCTGCTCGTCGCCAACGCCCGATTCGAGTCCACGTCCTGGACGACCACGATCATCGGACCGCCGCTGGGCGGCGCCGCGATCGGGCTCCTCGGCCCGGTGGCGACGGTGGTGGCCGACGCGGTCAGCTACCTGCTCTCGGCCCTGGGCATCCGCGCGATGGGCGGGCACGAGCCGCGGCCCGAACGCCGGGAGGCCGCGCGCATGCGGCCCGGGGACCTGCTCGACGGCTGGCGGTACATCCTCGCCGACGCGACGCTGCGCCCGCTGTTCTTCAACACCGCCTTGTTCAACGCCCTGGTGATGGCCGCCCAGCCGCTGCTGGCCGTCCTGATGCTCGGCCGACTCGGGTTCGCACCGTGGCAGTACGGCCTCGCCTTCGCCGCACCCTCGATCGGCGGACTGCTCGGTTCACGGCTGTCCCGACCACTCGTCACCCGGTACGGGCAACGCCAAGTCCTGGTCGTGACCGGGACGCTGCGCGCACTGTGGCCCATCGGCCTGGCCTTCCTGGGGCCGGGCACCGCAGGGCTGCTGCTGGTGATGGGCGTCGAACTCGGGCTCATCTTCTGCTGCGGAGTCTTCAACCCCGTCTCCGCCACCTACCGCCTCGAACGCACCGCGACCGACCGGGTCACCCGCACACTGACCGCCTGGACGGTAACGACCAAAGCCACAACCGCGCTCCTGACAGCCGCATGGGGTGTGCTGGGCGGCCTCCTCGGCCCGCGCACAGCCATCGGCCTGGCCGGCGTGCTCCTGCTGGCCACCCCGCTGCTGCTCCCCCGCCGCGCGGCGGCGCCTCTCGCCAAGCCGGAACCGGCACCGAGCCGCACCTGACGGGCCGCCACGGCGCTGTCGCTCACGTCCCGATCACACGCTCGACCTGATCAAGCCCACGGCCCGGGAAAGCTCGCGCCCTGGCCTCCATGACGCGCATGGGAGGGCTCCCTCAGGCGCACGGGCGCACGCTGATCGCCCTGGAGTCGGCTCATGACGCACTACACCTGACACACATATATGAACATTTGAGCCGTATGAGAAATTCATTTGCATTTCATAATAGACAGTGTTTTTCAGTATTTAGCGGGTGCCACAAGGTGGACGATCGGCGCGTTCCTGGCTGAAACGGTCCGGGAAGTGGCGGGGTGTCAGCCCCGACTCGCACAGAAAGGCCTGAACATGATCAACGGGTTGAAGAGAGCTGCGGCCCTCGGGGCAGCGACGGTGGCCCTGGCCGCGGGCGCGGTCGTCGGCACGGTCGGCACCGCATCGGCCGCGCCGCAACACCACCAGCCGCCGACGCCATCGCGCCACTGCGTGGAGGCGCCGGGCCACTGGGCACGGCTGTGGCACCCGGGATACCAGGACCGGCACCACCACGCCGGGCGCGACGGCTACTGGACCCGTGTCTGGCAGCAGCCCGCCCACCGTGACTGCCGCCGCTGACCCCGCAACCACCGCCGACGCCCACCGATAGGAGCGACGGCGATCCGACCGGCCTCCGGCACGTCCCTTCAAAGACGCGCCGGAGGCCGGTCCGTTCGGTCACACCCGCTCTCATCAGCCAGGTGCGGGCGGGAGCAGAGCTCCAACACCGCGATCGACCCAGACGATGCCCACTGCCGGGCCTCGGCGTGATACCGGGTACAACCGCCTTCCGTAATCTCGCACCGTCCCTAACCTGTTGCGCATGGGTGCAGGGGGAGACCTGGTGGGCGGACGCTTCCAGCTGATCGAACAGCTCGGCAGCGGCGGAATGGGGACGGTGTGGCGGGCGAAAGACACGGTGCTGCACCGGGAGGTCGCGCTCAAGGCCGTTCGGTCGGACGCGGAGGTGTCGGACGTCTCGCGTGAGCGCGTGCTGCGCGAGGCGCGGGCGCTGGCCCGGCTCAATCACCCGAACGTCGTGACCATCCATCACATCGTCGATACGGATCCCCACCCGTGGCTCGTGATGGAGCTGGTGCCCGGGCCCTCCCTCCAGGAACGGCTCTCGGCCGGCCCGCTGACGCCCGTGGAGGCGGCCGGCCTGGGACGGCAGGTGCTGTCCGCGTTGCGGGCCGCCCACGCGGTCGGCATCCACCACCGGGACGTCAAACCCGCCAACGTTCTGCTGCGCGCCGACGGAACGGCCGTGCTCACCGACTTCGGCATCGCGGGGATGCGGGGCTCGACCTCGCTGACAGCGACGGACGAACTCGTCGGATCGCCCGAGTACATCGCTCCTGAACGCATCCGCGGCCGCGACGACGATCCCGCGTCCGACCTGTGGTCGCTCGGCCTGCTGCTGTATGTGAGCGTCGAGGACGTCAGCCCGCTGCGGCGTGCCACGACACTCGCCACCCTCGCCGCGGTGCTCGAAGAACCCGTGCCGCCGCCGGTGCGCTCCGGCGCCCTTGCCCCCGTGCTCCAGGCTCTGCTGGTACGCGACCCGGCGGCCCGCTCGGACGCCGAGCAGCTGGACGCGATGCTCGCGCGGGTGGAGTCCGGCTCGGCGCCTCACTGGGAGCAGCCGACGGTCACCACGTCGGTGCCACCGGCTCCGGCGCTTCCTCGCGGGTATCCGCCCACCCAGGTGGACACCCCGAGATCCGCCCTCGCGCCCGGTCTTCCGCGGAACCGAAAACCGGCCGTCATCGTGGTGACCGCGGCGGTGCTGGTGGCCGCCACGGCCGTGACGACCGCGCTGGTGCTCACACTTCGCGGTCCGGGGACCGACGGGTCGAGCAGTGCGGTGGGCACCTCGCCGAGGACGACGTCCACGCAGCCGGCGACCACTGCGGCGAGTTCCCCGCCCGAGCGGACTGCCGAAGCGCCGCCGGCCCCGGCAAAGGACGCGACATCGGGCGCGAGGACGGATCCGACGGGACAGCCAACCGCTGAAGCGACGCATTCGGCCGCCCCGGTCGAACGGCCTCCCCTGCCTGACGGCCACTGGATCGCCCAGCTCTACTCCGATCCCGTCAGCGCGGGCATCGCCGACCGTGACAAACGGCTCGCCACGATTCGGCGGTCGGTGCCCGAAGCGGAGGTGCTCCGCAGCGACGACTACGCGTCATTACGCCCGGGCTACTGGGTGATCCACGTCCCGGGCCCCTTCACCGACGGACGCTCCGCACTGGTCTTCTGCGCCGCGCGCGGCAGAACCACGGCCAACGCGTGCATCGGCCGCTACCTGAGCTCGAGCGCGGCCGACTTCCCCCTCCAGTGCCGCCCGCCCGCCGACCGGCCGACCGGCCGCTGTACCCGTTCCTAGTGTGATGCGGGAGGCCGTTACGACGGTGCCATCAAGGCCCCTCACAGCCGCGCCCCATAGCTGTCGCCCCCGTTCCTCCTGTGCTCCCGGAGCGCAGTTCCCCTGGAGGAGATCGCCTTCACCACCGAGCTGATCATCAGCGAACTGATCACCAACGCGATCCGCTACGGAACCGAGCCCATCCGCCTGCGCCTGTTGCGCGATCGCACCCAGATCTGCGAGGTTGCCGACGGCAGCAGCACCTCTCCCCGCCTGCGCAGGGCCACCGCCACCGACGAGGGCGGACGCGGCCTGTTCCTCGTGGCCCAATTCGCCCAGCGCTGGGGAACCCGCTACACCCCCCCGCGGCAAGATCATCTGGACCGAACAGGCCCTCCCCGGCGCGCCGGACGGCGCCGACCCCTTCTGGCCGACGCAGCACCCGTGCAGTGAGACGGGCACGAAGCCCGTCCCAGGACCTGTTCGCGACGGGCTACACACGAGGGCAACACGAGGGCACCGGCGGCCGTCGCGTCGGGTCCTCTCCATCGCTGCCGCGATCGCCGTCTTCTCGGCAATCGTTGTGACAGTGGCGGTGCTCGGCCAGTCCGAGATCGGCGGCACGGCCGCCGAGCAGGGTGAATCCGGCCGTCTGGGAACGGTCACCCGGGTCCGTGGGTGCTGCATGCACCTGCGGTGCCGCCCGGGAGGGTGTAAGTAGAAAATATGCGCCTGCGGCAGCGGCTTTCACACCGCCCTCGCTCACGGCAGGCTGGTGACGCTCTGCTGGCGCTTCCGCTGGGCTTGATCGTGGCGATCGTGCTGGTCGACGTGCTGACCCCGGATGGCTTGCCGCTGGGCCCGTCGCTACTGATCGTGGCGCCCGCGCTCACTGCGTCCTTCGCCTCCACCCTCGTCACCGGGGCGATTGCCGCCCTGGCTGTGGTGGGCATGCTCGTCATCGGTCTTCAGAGCGGCCACCTGCTGGGCGGCACGATGTCCTTCGGCTCGCAGTTCATCGCCCTGCTGGTGGTGTCGGTGATCGTGACCGTCTTCCGATATCTGCGCGAGCGGCACGCCCGTGAGCTGGCGCTGGTGCGGATGGTGTCGGAGGCCACGCAGCGGGTGGTGCTGCGGCCACTGCCGCGGCGGCTCGGTCCGCTGCGGGTGGGATCGGTGTACATGGCGGCGCAGGAGGAGTCCCTGATCGGCGGCGACCTGTACGCGGCCGCCCGCACTCCCACGGGTACCCGGCTGATCATCGGCGATGTGATGGGCAAGGGCCTGACCGCGATCAGCGACGCCGCTTTGCTGCTGGGAGCCTTCCGTGAAGGCGCACACCGTCAGGCCACCCTCCCCGACCTCGCGTCCTACCTGGACCACAGCGTGTACTGGAACCTGACCGACTCCACCGAGGCGGGGGCGGCCGGGGAGTCCTTCATCACCGCCGCCATCCTCGACATCCCCGACGCGCTGCCCCAGGTGCACATGGTCACCTGCGGGCATCCGCCCCCCGTGCTGCTGCACGGCCGGAATGTCTCCACACTGCACGCCGCCTCCCCCGCGCCACCGCTGGGACTGGGCGCACTGACCGGCCACCGCTACCGCGTCGACACCTTCGCGCTCGAACCCGGAGACACACTGCTGCTGCACACCGACGGGGTGATCGAGGCACGGGATGCCCAGGGCGTCTTCTACCCGCTGGCCGAACGCGCCGGCTCCTGGGGCCACCACAGCCCCTCCGCGCTGGTCCATCACCTGCGCACCGACTTGCTCGCCCACGCCGGCGGACACCTGGCCGACGACGCGGCCATGGTTGCCGTCCAACGCAGCCGTCGGCCGGTGTCTGCCGAGGAAGCCGACCGTCCTCCTGCTCGGCCCGCCAGAGAAGGCGACCAGGCACCCGACTCGGAGACCATCTCCGATCCCGGCATGACACGTTGAGCGGGTCGGTGCGGATCAGCCGGCGATCTGTCCGGCACCGCATGCACGAGGAATCGATCCGTGAACGGAGTCGCACATGGTCAGGAGCGACTGAACACATGACGAACCGTGCCCCACCGGGGGCGCCGTTGACTACTCGATGTAAAGATCCGCAACGACGTCGTCAGAGGAGGTCGTAGGTCAGGTGCGTCGCGGTCGATGTCGGGGTCACGCTTCGCCGCACCAGCGTGCGCGGCGCTCCGCCGGTGAACAGTGGCGTCCCTGCGCTCAGCACGACGGGCATGAGGTGCAGCGTCAGAGTGTCGACCAGGCCGGCGTCGAGCGCCGAGCCGATCGTGGCGCCGCCGCCCATGAGGACGACGTCGAGGTCGTTGCCGCCGGCCGACGACGCCGCCTCGGCGCGCTCGCGCGCGGCGGTGACGGCATCGGGCAGACCGGTGGTGACGAACGTCCAGTCGAGGTCGGTGAGCCGCACCGACTCCGGCGGCGAGTTCGTCACGACGACGAACGCGGGCCTGCCGACCTCGCCGGCCCCGTAGCCGGTCTTGTCGTCCCAGCCGTTCGGCCCGTCGACGACGTCGAAGAGCCGGCGGCCCAGGACGACGGCGCCCGAGCGGGCGGTCCCCTCGCGCAGATACCGGCGGTCGTCGGGGTCGTCGGAAAACGCCCAGGTGTGCAGGGCCTCGCCGCCGGTACCCAGACCGTTGTCCGGGCCGGGGTCGGGCCCGGTGACGAAGCCGTCGAGGGAGACCGAGATGTCAGCGATGATTCGAGTCATGCCAGGGCAGACCCGATCCGCCGCCCGAACTCATCGCTCACCTGCGGCTGTCCAGGATGGACACGCAGCGTCTCATCGGGCTGGTGGAGCGCTGGGTGACTGCCGGCGAACGACCGGATCGCGTTACGAGCCCTCAGCAGTTCCCTGACTGATCCGGCGGGCGGCCTCGACAACTGCCGAGCGGTGCAGGGCCAGTCGCTCTGGCGACCAGGACTGGCTGACCTGTCCGGGGTCGACGTCCTCGGCGGCCCAGAACCACGCCTGGGCCATGGCGAGGACCATGGTCAGGAGATCGTCCGGCTGTATCTCCGGGGCGAGATCGCCACGCTGCTGCGCGTGGGCCACTTCCGCGGCTTTGCGCCGGAAAGCGTCCGGTTCGAGTCCGGCGACCGAGGGGCGTTCCAGTAGTCTCCACAGTCGCAGGCGCATCAGGTCCGGACGGGCGACGAGGTGGTCGAAGATCGCGCCGGCGTATCCGGGCAGGTCCTCGACGTCGAACGGCACCGACTCGGCACCCTCTGTCATCGCCCGTTGCAGCACCTCGTCGAACAACTGCTCCTTGTTGCCGAAGTAGACGTAGATCAGCCGCTTGTTCGCACCCGCCGCCTCGGCGATCCGGTCCACTCGGGCGCCGGCGATGCCGTAGGCGGCGAATTCGGTGAAGGCGGCGTCGAGCAGCCTGGCCTTGGTGGCGCTGGAGTTCCGTGGCATGTTCGCCACCATAGCAAGTAACTATCTAGTTATTGACACCAGTGAGCGGTCGCCCTACGGTATGTATCTATCCAGTTAGATACCTATCGGAGGAACCCTTATGGAACACCGCGCACTGGGCCGCCCGGGGCTGACCGTCGGCATGCAGGGCCTTGGCTGTATGGGCATGAGCGTGTTCTACGGCGCCATCGACGAGACCGAGGCGCTGGCCACGATCGACCGCGCGCTGGAGCTGGGCGTCACCCTGCTGGACACCGCCGAGAGCTACGGCCCCTTCGCCAACGAGCAGCTCCTCGGCAAGGCGCTGGCCGGGCGCCGGGATGCGGCCGTCCTCGCCACCAAGACCGGCGTGGAGATCACCGACGACGGCAACGTGCTCGACCTGAACGGCCGGCCCGAGTACGTACGCCGGGCACTCGATCGTTCGCTGCGGCACCTGGGCACGGACCACGTCGACCTGTACTACCTGCACCGCATCGACCCCAAGGTGCCCATCGAGGAGACTGTCGGCACGCTGGCCGAGTTGGTTGCCGAGGGCAAGGTGCGCCACATCGGCGTGTGCGAGGCGTCCGCCCAGACGATCCGGCGTGCCCACGCCGTGCACCCGCTCACCGCCGTCCAGACCGAGTACTCGCTCTTCGAACGCGACATCGAACACAACGGCGTGCTCGACACCTTGCGAGAACTGGGAATCGGGCTGGTCGCCTACTCCCCGCTGGGGCGTGGCTTCCTCTCCGGCGCCATCACCAGCCCCGACGACTTCGCCGAGGACGACTGGCGCCGGACGGACCCCCGCTTCCAGGGCAAGAACTTCGACCGCAACCTCGACGTCGTCCGCGAGGTGCGCCGCATCGCCTCCGCCAAGGACGTCACGCCCTCCCAACTGGCCCTCGCCTGGGTCCAGCATCAGGGCGCGGTCGCCATCCCGGGCACCAAGCGCCGCCGCTACCTGGAGGAGAACATCGCCGCGACCGATGTGACCCTCTCCGCCGAGGACGTCGCCGCGATCGAGACGGTGGCCCCGCACGGTGTGGTCATCGGCGACCGCTACGCACCCGAGTTCATGGGCACGCTCAACGGCTGAGACCCGACCAGCGCCCCACTGAACTGGACGACGCGCCGCGGCTGCCTGGAGGGCGGGCGGATCGAGACGGCCTCGTCTCCGATGCGCTGCCCGCTGGGGAACTGCGTGACCTCATGCCCGTGCTTTCCCTGAGCGACACCCCGCTCACGCCCGCCGGCGCCGGCTTTGACCGTGAGCGCCGGCGGGCCACCGTCGTCGATCGCCACCGCGGTATCGCGGACCTGAACCTTCACCCTCTACCTGGAGTCTGCCCGTGAAAATCGTCATCTTCGGCGCGTCCGGCATGATCGGACAGGGCGTACTGCGCGCCTGTCTCCTCGACCCCGCCGTCACACGTGTGCTGGTGGTGGTCCGCAACCCGCTGGGCATCAGCCATCCCAAGCTGCAGGAAGTCATCCACCAGGACTTCACCGATCTGTCCGCCATCCACGGACAACTGGCCGGTCACGACGCCTGCTTCTACTGTCTCGGCATCTCCTCCGCCGGCCGCAGCGAGGCCGAGTACACCCGCATCACCTACGACTACACCCTCGCCGCCGCACGTGCCGTCTCCGCGTCCAACCCCGGACTGACCTTCACCTATGTCTCAGGAGAGGGCACCGACAGCAGCGAACGCGGCCGGACCATGTGGGCCCGCGTCAAGGGCCGCACCGAAAACGCTCTGCTGGCCATGCCGATGCACGCGTACATGTTCCGCCCCGGCTACATCCTCCCCCGCCACGGAGCCGTCTCCAGGACGCCGGCGTACCGGGTGCTCTACTCCCTCACCTCCTGGCTCTACCCGCTGCTGCACCGCCTCTCTCCCGGGCACACCACAACCACCGAGCACATAGGCCGCGCCATACTTGCCGTCACCCGGCCCGGAGCGGTCGAGCAACGGGTCCTGTACAGCCCGGAGATCAACCGACTGGGCGCCGAGAGCGGAGCCACAGCGACGAAGACGGGGTGATCGACCGCCACTTCACTGCGCCCGGGGGTGTTCACGTGATCCACGGGTGGGTGTGGCCGCGCGGCCACGCCCTTCCCGATGTCCAGAACATCGCGCCGACGCGACTGTTGTCAGCGAGCTCGTCAAGCAGGAGGGCGGCTGGCTGTTCGCCGAACACGGCCTGATGGTCGACTGGACCGGGGCGCTCGACTGGACCGGGGCGCGCCCCCTCCGTCGCCTGACTTGGTGCCGCTCCTCGCCGTCGTCCTGCTGGTCGGCTCCGCGCTGAAGCGCAGGCCCTGTCCGGTGCGGACGTCGTGGCCCTCGCGCTCGTCCTGCTCACCCTCGGCCTCACGGCCGTGGCTCTGCGCACCACCGCATCGTCGGCAGCGCACGAGCAGGACCGGCAGCTCGTACGTCAGCGCACAGTGATCACGGTCTTGCCGCGGGAGTGCCCCTCCTCCACATGGCGCATGGCCTCGGCCGTATCGGCCAGGGAGTAGGTCCTGCCGACCACGGGAGTGACCTGACCGGCCTCGATGAGCGCGGTCACGGCGAGCAGGTCCTCGTGGGCCGGGCCGCCAGGGGTCGCCGGGATGATCGGGCGCAGGCTGTGCCGAGTGACCGCGTTGACCGCGGCCAGTTTCAGCATGGAGCCGATCGCCCCGAACACCCGGCCGGGTGAGCCGCCGCCGTTGGCCACCAGGACTCCGGTCGGGGTGAGCGCCCGACGCAGTCGGCCCGGCGGAAGGTTGCCCACGTTGTCCAGGATCACATCGTAGCGGGCGCGTCCGTCGGTGAAGTCCTCGCGGGCGTAGTCGATGACGTGCGCGGCGCCCAGTGAGCGCACCAGTTCGGTGCTGCCGGCGCTGCACACCCCGGTGACCTCCGCGTCCAGGCCGGCCGCGATCTGTACGGCGAAGGTGCCCACTCCGCCGCCCGCCCCGTTGACCAACACCCGCTGCCCGGCCCGGACCTGGCCCACCGTCCGGATGCCGCGCAGTGCGGTCACCGCCCCCATCGGCGCCGCCGCGGCCTGCTCGAAGGACAGACGCTCGGGTTTGGGCACCACCAACTCCGCTGCGGCGCAGGCGTATTCGGCGAACGCCCCCGCGCAGAAGCCCAGTACCGGAGTGCCGGGCCGGGGCCCTTCTACGCCGGCGCCGACAGCCTCCACCACTCCGGCCGCGTCGATGCCGGCCACCCGGCACTTCGGACGGCTCAGTCCCATGCCTCCCATCAGCCGCGCCGCATAGGGGTCGCCGCGCATCATGTGCCAGTCGTAGGGGTTGAGCGCGGCGGCGTGCACACGAACCAGCACCTGGCCGGCCCCGGCCCGGGGCCGGTCGACTTCCTGCAGCCGCAGGATGTCCGGCGGCCCGAACCGCTCCTGGAGCACTGCCTTCATCGCCCTGCCCCCCATTTCCTCGGGCCCCGTCACGACCGACACATGTCCGCCGCGCGGGTGAGGGCAAGGTAGGCGTACGCGGTACAGCCGTCAATGGCCGCCGACCGGCGGGACGGGGCGCTCGGCTCACGGCGAGCCGTACCAGTCCGTCGCGCGTCTGTGGCGTGCCACGTCCCGTCACCGCGACGCAGCGGGCCGAGTTCGTGCGCGTGAGTCTGCGCACCCGCCCGTGACCGTCCGGGGTCCCCGCCCACTGGTAGTGGACGCCGTCACTGCTGAACTCCACGCGGGCCGCCGGGGCCGCCCCCGTCCTCCACCCCGCCTCCACCCACCGCACCGTGCTCCGTACTCCGGGCCCCGAGATCGACCACCAAGCGGGCGTCACTCCCCGGCTGCCACGCCATGTCCGGTCGCCGTCCACCGCTGCGTCCGGCCGGGACATCCCCGGCGGCAGCGGATTGGTCCGGGTGCTCGGCGCGGGCCGCGCGCACCTGCTCCGCGGTGACCGCCGTGCGGAACGGCACCGCCAGGCCGTCCACCGTGGCCCCGCAGTCCCACAGCCAGTCGCCGAAGGACGGACGGAATGGAGGGTAACCAGCGGGGCCCTTTCCTCATTCGGCCGGTGACGTCCGGGAGGGCGATACGCGCCCGGAATCACCTATGTCTCAGGTTCTTTTTGAGAGGGTCAAAGATCTCCTTATAATCTGCATGCGCATGTCCCCCACAGAGAGGTCCCCCGTGAACACGCTCCTCGGACGCCGGGTCCGCATCCTGGCCGCCATCACCGCGACGGCCGGGGCGGTGCTCGTGTCAGGCTGCACGTCGAGCGGCAGCGGCGGCACGGGCAAGTCGGCCGACGGCGGCGTCGACCTCGTCAAGGCGGGCCGGCTCACGACCTGCACGCATCTGCCGTACCCGCCCTTCCAGTCGGAGATCGACGGCAAGGTCCAGGGCTTCGACGTCTCCCTGATCGACCTGGTCGCCAAGGACCTCGGGGTGAAGCAGCAGATCCTCGACACGCCCTTCGAGAACTTCAAGACCGGCGCGTTCCTCAACTCCGGCGAGTGCGATCTGGCCGCCGCGGGCATGACCATCACCGCCGAGCGCAAGAAGAACGTCGACTTCTCCGACCCGTACTTCGACGCGACCCAGGCCGTCCTGGTCGACAAGAAGAGCGGCGTCACGTCCCTGGCCGATGTAAAGGCCAAGGGCAGGAAGCTCGGTGCCCAGGCGCAGACCACCGGGGAGGACTACGTGCGCAAGGAGGGCTTCGACCCCGTCTCCTTCGAGTCCTCCGACGCCGTCCTGAACGGCCTGCGCACCGGACAGGTCCAGGCGGTCGTCATCGACTACCCGGTGGTCCAGGGCTGGCTCAAGGACAAGGCCAACGCCGACGCCTTCAAGGTGGTCGGCAACCTCGACACCGGTGAGCAGTACGGCTTCACGGTGAAGAAGGGCAACTCCGAACTCCTCGCCGCGGTCAACAAGGCGATCAAGGACGCGAAGGCCGACGGCACCTACCAGAAGCTGTACGAGCAGTGGATCGGCCCGTACACCCCGTCCGCCGCCTCGCCGTCCGCCTCATGAGCGACACCACCGGCACCGCCGACGCCGAAGTCCGGCCCCGCAGAAGGCGTCTGACCCGGAGCCGGCGGCGCACGCTCTCGCGCGGCGCCCAGTACGCCGTCTTCGTCGCCGCCGTGATCGCCTTCGCGGCCACGGCCGACTGGGGCCGGCTGCGGAACCAGTTCGCGCAGGCGGACATCGCGCGGCGGATGTTCCCGGACGTCATCACCCTGGCGCTGAAGAACACCGTGCTGTTCACCCTGACCGGCTTCGTCGTCGGCCTGGTCCTCGGCATGGTCATCGCGCTGATGCGGCTGTCGTCCGTGGGCCCCTACCGCTGGGTCGCCGGGGTCTACATCGAGATCTTCCGCGGTCTGCCCGCCCTGCTGATCTTCATCTTCGTCGGTGTGGCCGTGCCACTGGCCTTTCCCGGCACGGAGATCATCGGCGGAACGTACGGCAAGGTGGCCCTCGCGCTCGGACTGGTCTCGGCCGCGTACATGGCGGAGACGATCCGCGCGGGCATCCAGGCCGTGCCCAAGGGACAGATGGAGGCGGCCCGTTCGCTGGGCTTCTCGCCGGCCCGGGCCATGATCTCCATCATCGTTCCGCAGGCGTTCCGGATCATCCTTCCGCCGCTCACCAACGAACTCGTCCTGCTCTTCAAGGACTCCTCGCTGGTGCTGTTCCTCGGCGTCACGCTGGAGGAGCGCGAACTGTCCAAGTTCGGCCGAGATCTGGCCAGCCAGACCGCCAACTCCACGCCGATCCTGGTCGCGGGCCTGTGCTATCTACTGGTCACGATCCCGCTCGGATTCGTGGTGCGCCGCATGGAGGCCAAGGCCCAGGGAGCCGTCAAGTGAGCACTGTCCCCGAGATACTCGTCCGCGGCCTGCACAAGTCCTTCGGGGACAACGAGGTGCTGCGCGGCATCGACCTGGAGATCGGCCAGGGCGAGGTGGTCTGTGTCATCGGCCCCTCCGGCTCCGGCAAGTCGACCCTGCTGCGCTGTGTGAACCTCCTGGAGGAGCCCACCGAGGGCCAGGTCTTCGTCGGCGGCACCGAGGTGACCGACCCCGATGTGGACATCGACGCCGTACGCCGCCGTATCGGCATGGTGTTCCAGCAGTTCAACCTCTTCCCCCACCTCACGGTGACCGAGAACCTCACACTGCCGCAGCGCCGGGTCCTCGGTCGGGGCAAGGCGCGGGCCGCGGAGGTCGCCGCCGAGAACCTGGAGCGCGTGGGCCTGTCCGAGAAGGCGGACGCCTATCCCTCCTCCCTCTCCGGCGGTCAGCAGCAGCGCGTCGCCATCGCCCGCGCGCTCGCCATGGGCCCCGAGGTGATGCTCTTCGACGAGCCGACCTCCGCGCTCGACCCTGAACTGGTGGGCGACGTCCTCGCCGTGATGCGCATGCTCGCCGACGAGGGCATGACGATGATGGTCGTCACCCATGAGATGAGCTTCGCGCGGGAGGTCGCCGACCGGGTCGTCTTCATGGACGGCGGGGTGATCGTCGAGGACGGCACACCGGACCGGGTCATCGGGAACCCCGCTCACGAACGCACCCGGCATTTTCTGTCCCGGCTCCTGGACCCCGCGAAGGCGCAGGTCGAGGAGGAGAAGGCGGACCGGGTGGGCAAGAGCGGATAGCGCCGAATCAAGGTGCGGTACATGAGCGATCGCGCGGTGCTGCGCGTGAAGGGACGGATGCTCGTCGGACGGCAGGAGGTCCGCGACGAGCTGTGGGGGGTCGGCGGCCGGATCTCGTACGACCGGCCCGTCGGCGCCCGTGACGTCCGTACCGTCGAGGACTGGGCCCTGCCGGGACTGGTCGACGGGAAGCCGGCATCCTCCCGGCCGCCGGTCGCACACCCCACGGCTACCGCACCTATACCTCGCTGCACGCGGGGGCCCTGCGCGCGTTTGTTGCCCTGGTGCCCGGCCACGGCCACCGGACGGCGACGTCGATCATGCGGGCGGTGAACGAGGGCGCGGCCGACGAGGCGTTCCGACTCATCGACGAGAGCCACGCACAACTCCTCGACGACCGGCGGACCCTCCGAGCCGTGGAGCGCGCCCTCCGTGACCTGGAGCCCACCACGGCGACCGAGCCGGCCACGGTGTCCAGGCCCGGCGGCACGTTCATCGGACCGCTGGCGGAAAAGCTCGGCATCCGGCCCGCGACGCTGCGCGCATGGGAGCGTGCCGGGCTGGTGCGCCCACGCCGCGACCCGCGGACCGGGTACCGCGTCTACGACGAGGCCGACGTACGGGACGCCCGGCTGGCCCACCAACTCCGGCGCGGCGGCTACCTGCTGGAGCAGATCGCCCCGCTGATCGCCCAAGTGCGGGCGGCCGGCGGGCTGGAGCCGCTGGAGGCCGCACTGAGCGACTGGCACGGCCGGCTGTCCGCCCGCGGGCGGGCGATGCTGACCGGGGCCGCCGAGCTGGAGGCGTACCTCCGCAAGCGCGGATGAGACCATGGCCGTCAGTTGAAGAGAGACTCCCAGGGCAGACATATCCAGGAGTGCCGCGTTGCGGGGACGGTCTTGGTCTGTCGCTCCATCCTCGAACTGGGCAGGTCAAGTCCACCCAGGTTCTCGGGCGTTGCCCGCCTGGGTGCCTCCGCCGGGAACGGCGCCGGCCGGGTCCGCCGCGGTTGTCACCTCTGCGGCTCGACAAGGATCTTCCCTGCGGGTCCGGCTGCCGGGTCTTTGAGGTGGTCGGCGAGTTCGCTGAGCCCGATGCGTTTCCCTACGGCCGTGCGCAGGCGTCCGCGGCGCACTCTCGAAGACCGGTGCGAACAGCCCGGACAGGTGCCGGCCGCCGTCCTTCTGAACGATGTCGCGCAGCCGGAAGAGCTCCACGCGTACGTCCCTGCGGCCGGTGAGGCACTCCGCCGAGAGCGGCGTTCCCGACAGCAGGCCGTAGTGGACGAACACGCCGCCGCCGGCCGTCAGCGAGAACACCTCTTCGCCCACGCCGCCACCGACGCAGTCGAAGGCCGCATCGACGCCGTGGGGGCCGATCACCGACCGCAGTTGTTCGCGCCACCCGGGCTCGTTCGTCCGGATCACGGCCCGCCATCAGGACGGCTCGGCCACAGTCCGCCCCGGTGTTCCCCGCACGACCCCGACCGGTGCGACACCACGATAGATGTAGGCGAAGCAGGCGACCTCATCGGGAAGATCGTCCGGCACAGGAACACACCCGGAACAATCGAGTCGCTTGTACTGCTGCCAGGCCCCGGCAGACCCCAGCGGCAGGACACGCCGGCCCACCGCCGCAGCGGGCACCCCCGGACCGGCAGCGTCGATCACCCCCACGCCCTCGAACCCCGGGACCATGGGAAACGAAGTCCGCGACCCGTAGGCACCCGAGACGGTGACCTCGTCCGAGGGTTGACGGTCGACGCGACCATGCGCACCACGACCTCACCCGTGCCAGGAGCCGCAGGCCCGTCCACATCACGTAGGGCCAGGACCTCGGCGAGCGGTCCGGGCGAGCCGGCAACGGCAGCCAGCAGTCTCCCTACCGTGCACCCGTCAGGACACCTCATCCTACGAACGAACCTCGACGACACGAACTCAACCGTTGATCAACTTCAGTGGCGCAGATCGATCCTCGGTGGCTCAGGACAACCACCGCCCGGGAGAGCTGCTGCTCCGCCAAGGCTTCCCCAGGGCAGAACTCCTGGTCCTCACCGCCTCATGGCACTGGCGTCGCTCTTGCGCAGCAGGCGGCGTTCCCGGATCACATGGTCGTCGCCCGACGCACCGATCTCCCGCGAACGGGCCGGGATCGCGCGGGCACTGCCCGCGGCGCGCGAACTCGGCTGCGAGTGACGATCGAACGATCTGCAATGCTCCCGCGTCCTAGGAGAAACACGACTGAGGGAGAGCACTGTTGCCGATCAGGAGACCGCGGGGCGCGGAGGCGGACCCGCTGGACGCGGCGCAGGCCGACCGGGTCCGCGCCGTCCTGGCCCTCGGAGGAGTTCCGCAGCACGACCTGCAGGACGGCCTCCAGCAGGTGCGGCTGCGCCTGCTGGAGCGCCGGGCGCGGGGCGAGGACCCGCCGCGGGACGTGGGAGCCTGGGCCGCGGTGGTGGCCTCGAACCTCGCGGTGGACTGGCACCGCACCCGGCACCGGCAGGAACGTGTCAGCGCGCGGCTCGGCCTGCTCAGCGCACCGGGCGACCGGGTCCAGGACGGCACGGAGAACAGCGTGCAGGCTCTGGCTGTCGCCGAGGGGCTCGACGCTCTGCCCGCCGCCCATCGGCAGGTTCTGGTCCTGCGTTACTACGCGGACCTGTCGGTGCCGCAGATCGCCGAGCAACTCGGCATCCCCCTGGGAACGGTGAAGAGCAGGCTGTACGCGGCGGCGAAACTCCTGCGTGAGCGGCTGCACGTGGAAGAGGCGATGTGAGGGTGGAGAAGAACGACGAGCTGATGGCGGTCCTGCTGGGCGAACCCTCACCCGCGCAGGCGGGGGATTCGGCTGACCGGTACGCGAACGCGGAACGCGACATGGCCGCCGTCCGGGAACAACTGCGCCGGATCGGGGACGGGCTGGCCCAAAAGGCTCCCGGACGGGAGGAATCCTCCCGGGTGCGCAGCCGACGGCGCGGTCGCCGACGGCTGTTCGCCCTCGTGGCGTCCGTAGCCGTGGCGCTGCTGGGAACAGGCACGGCATACCTCGTGGCGCACAACGGGACGATGAACGGCGAGTCCGCCGCCAAGCTCACGTACGAGGGGATCATCGCCTGCTCCAGCACCGTCGCCGAGGGCACGGTGGAACGGGTCGAGTCGGCGGGCGGGCACGACCGGTACCGGATCGTGCTGGACGTGGACCGCTACTACAAACCCGCGGGCGGCGAGCGGCAGCTGTCCTTCACCGACGAGGGCGCGAACGTCCGGGCGTACTACAAGACCGGGGTGCGCATGCTCGTCCTGGTGTCGAGCATTCCCGGAGAGGGCCCCGAGACCTACCGCGCGGGCGATCCGCCCTACGGCGAGAGCCCTTCCGGGGCCGCCCGCGACGCCCTCGAGGAAGGACGCCAGAGCGTCGAGCGGGCGATGCCGGAAGCCCGGGGCCTCAAGTGCAGCGGCGCCGGATGACCGTGGCCGTTCGGCTGCGGCAGGCCGAGCAACTGGCCGGTCGCTCCGCCGAGGGCCGCCTGGGCGATGTGCCGGGGACCCGCCGCCGAGGTGCCGGGCTTGTACACCGGTTTCGCCTCCCGCCGTGAGGCCTCCAGCTCCACGCTCCTGATGACCGAGAATGTTCCCCCGGTTCCCGGTCCTGTCCGCCGCGGCGGACAGGACCGGGAACCGCACCATGCGGACAAGGACGCCAGCGGACACACACGTAGTCGACGCGGCTCACGTACAGGGCAAGGCTTTGCCACCAGAGGCTCGACGCACCACCACCGCCCCCAGCGCAGGGTCCTGCACGAGTACCGGAAGTCTCGGGCATCGGTTGTGACGCCCCACCCGACTTCGTCACACCACCGTCAGCGCCGGGCCAGCGCCAGCACACTCAGACCGAACATCAAGACACTCGCGGATCCGCGAAACCCGCGCCCTCGCCGATGTCCACGAAATCGAACTCCCCGCGGTCGGGGCGTCGTACGAGAACACCGCTCCCGACATGGCGCCGTTCGTCGTGATGGAGGACGACCTGCGTACGGTACCCCCGTACTGTTGTGCGGCGGCATCGTGATGTGGCTGGTCACAGCCACTGGGCGGTGCGTGCCGAGCCGTCGTTCGGTGGTGGAGAGTGTCGTATCGGGCACGGAATGGTTGCGGCCTGGAGTTCTCGCGGCGTGGACGTCGGGTTTCCGGCAGCATGGCGAGGCATGGGCAGAGACCGTTACGTCGACTTCTTGCGCGCGTGGTCAATCGTCCTGGTGGTGCTCGGCCACTGGCTGATCACCGGCTTGGTCAGGGAGAGCGACGGACGGATCACCGCGCCTGAGCTGTTGGCGACAGTTCCTTGGACCCAGTGGCTGACTCTCGGCTTTCAGATCATGCCGCTGTTTTTCCTGGCCGGCGGCCACGCCGCGGGAGGCTCCTGGTCCCGAGCCCGCGCGGCGGGTGGTTCCGCGACTGGCTGGGTGGGGCGGCGCGCCTTGCGGCTGTTGCTTCCGACGGGCGCCTACAGCGGTCTTGTGCTGCTCGCCGTCGGCATCTGTGCGGCGGTCGGTGTGGACCCGGGCACGCTTGCACTCGTGGGCTGGGCGATGGCCATGCAGTTCTGGTTCCTTCCGGTGTACCTGCTGCTCAGCGCCCTGACGCCGCTGCTGCACGCGGCGCACCGGCGCTGGGGTCTGCGCGTTGCCGTCGTCATGGGCGCGGTAGCCGCGGCCGTTGATGCACTGGTGGTGACGGTGCACGCTCCGTATGTCGGTCTGGCTGACTATGTGCTCGTGTGGGGTGTGGCCTATCAGTTGGGCTTCTGCTGGCGGGACGGTCTGCTGACTCGTCGTCGGCTGCAGCCGGCCGTGATGGCGGTGGGAGGTGGGGCGGCTTTCACTGCGCTGATCGCTCTCGGGCCGTTCCCGGTCAGTCTGATCTTTGTGACTGGGCAGGTACCCAGCAACACCAACCCACCGTCGGTGGCGATGCTGGCCTGGGTAGTGGCCCAGGTCGGTGTGTGTCTTCTCGTCGCGCCGGCTGCGCGGAGGCTTCTGGACCGCGAGTGGGTGTGGCGTCTGGTGCAGCCGGTCGGTGGCGCGAGCATGACGCTGTATCTGTGGCACATGCTGCCGGTGCTGGTCGTGGCCGCCGCGTTCTACCTGACCGCCCTCGCACCTGAGCCCGCCTTCGGGTCCGCTGGATGGTGGGCGCTGCGGGTGCCGTGGCTGCTGGTGCTCGGGCTCGTTCTCGCCGGCTTCGTGGCGGCGCTGCGACCGCTGGAGCGGAAACTGGCCGCACTGTACGAACGGACCCGTCCGGACGCCGACCGGCGCAGTTCCTGGATGCCGTGGCTCGGCCTCGCCGTGAGCGTCGCCGCACTGTCCCGCTTCGCCGTGCGGGGTTTCGCGTACGACGGGCGGTTCCCGTTCCTGCCCTCGCTGGGCCTGGCCCTGGGCATGGGTCTGTTGCTGCTGCCGGGCCGGACAGCACCCGATCATCCCGCGCAGCACGAGGACACCCTGAAGGAGGCTGCCTGAGCCGGCTCACGGGGACCCCCTGTATCTGCGGTCTCAGCCGGTGGTTGCCCCGATCTTTGTCGACGACGGCAAGTGGGAGGCGGCCACGGACGCCGTGACGTCCTTGCGGGCCAGGGCCTGCCGGGCACCCTGCCGACCGCGCACCGCCGCCGGATCGGCACTCCAAGGAGGTCCCGTGCCCCGGGGCCCGTTCCGACAGGGCGTAGCTGGTACTGCGCCGGTTCCGCGAACGCGCAGTCCGCGCACTGCCTGCCTGGCCTGCGACGTTTTATAGGGGGCAGGTCGGCACGCTGTGCCATCGCTCCAGCCGGACATTGGGCTGCCGCGGCAAGAGCCGGGTAGGACGGCATAAACGTGCGATCGTGCGCACGTTGCGCACCGCACGCATGCAGTTCGCCCGGGGTCACAAGCCGTACGCGGTGAGGGAACTCGAGTTGAGGTGCTGGCGTGGGCAAGCGAGCCTCGTCCGGGCTGTCGATGTGTCACCGTCGCTTGTGCACGGGCTCGTCAGCTGGATGGCGGTGTGACCTGCGCCGATACTGCGGGCTGGATGGATCGCGCGAGCACGCGGGCCGGGTGAGGGGGCGTCATGGGGCCCGGCCTTGGGGCCCTCACCCCCTTGGAACGGTGGCCCGGTCCAAACCGGATGGCGGCCGGCTTGGGCACAAGGACCTGACAGGGCGGGTTGCCGTGATCCGGTCCGCGGCCCGCCCGTCCCGGAATCTGATGAGTCGTCCGCGGCAGCATTTCCAGGCGACCCGCTGCCGCATGGGTGAGCAGGCGTCAGGGATCACCTTGAAGGCCTAATGCCTCATCAATCTGTCCGACCTTTTAAGAAGATTGACAGACCGTCAGCACTTGCAGAGCCGGGTCTGGGGGTGCTCTGGGTACCCCGTTCGGCTCCCCCACGCCAGCCCTTCCGATGCGCCCGAAATGACAGCTTTGGGGGCGGTCATTACGTTCAATCACACGTCGGCTGTCACAGCCGGCCCCTCAGAGAGAGGAGCAAGGCATCATGATCATGACCCGTTCCACCGCAGTCACCGCGGCCATTGCCGCCGCTTCCGCACTCGCCGCGACCGGCATCACCTACGCCGCCGCCACTCCCGCATCGGTCCCCCAGACGGCCCCGGCCGTCGCCCAGCAGGCAGCCGCTCCGGACTACGCCCCGATGGGCGGCGAGGGCGGACAGGGCAAGGGCAACGAGGGCGGCGGCCGCGGCGGCGAAGGCGGTGAAGGCGGCGAGCACGGCGAGCGCGGCGAGCGCGGCGAGCACGGCAAGCGCCGCCACCACGAGATCGGCAGGATCCACATCAACGAGCGGACGTACTCCGCCGCCCCGGACGGCTGCATCACCGTGGTCAGCGGCCTGGGCTCCAAGAGCCTCAACATCCGCAACGAGAGCAAGCGGACCGTCGAGGTCTTCCGCGGCGCGACCTGCGACAACGGCGCCCCCGTCGCCACGGTCGGCCCCCGCAGCGAAGCCAACGGCGTCAAGGTGCACCACACCAAGGGCGTCCACGTCAAGGACGGAATCGTGGCCAGCATCCGGGTGGTCGGTCACCACAAGGGCGACTTCGACTTCGACGACTTCGGCTTCGACGACTTCTAAACCCAGCCTCATCAAGCGAACCATCTAGAATCCCGGCCCGCCGCAATCGGGCCGGGATTCTGGTCTCAGTCCCCCCGGGCACCGGCACGTGGCGCCCACACCCGACCGTTGCTTCACGGTCCACGCGCCTTTCACGCATACTAAAACCGGCCCGAAGGCGCTGCGGGGCTGCCCGCGCCGGCCACCTCCCACCTCATCGGTTCACCCCCGAGCAGACTCCCGCTGAAACACCCCCAGTTGGCGGTGTTCTCCAATAGCGTCCACTGGTCTTGCCCGCGGCGCCCAGGTGAGCCCGAACGGGTGACGTAGGGCGAAAGCCGCACATCCGGGGCCCCTCCCCCGGCCCCCGCATATCGCCGCCGACCGGGGAGCCGGCCCGGGCCGGTCATGATCGAGCGGACCACTCGGCGGTAGCCGCCCGGCGGGCTGGGGCTTCAGGCAGCGGCCCGGCCAGGGCCTGCACCCGCTGCGCGATCCGGACGTCCCAAGCTATGACGACGGCGAAGAGGGATAGGGGACCTTGGGGGCAATGGATACAGCGTTGGACTCTCCCACCGTGAGAGAGTCCACCATGATGGCGTGCAAGCCGAACTGCCCCTACTTGAGGCCTATCTCGTCGGGCCGATGTCACGTCCGCTGGAGTGGTGTATCGATGGCCACTCGGTGATCTCGTCTTTGAGGCTATGCGGTGAGTTCGGTGGGCAGGACGGTGTCGTCGGTTTCTGACTCGATCGGGTGGAGGCCGGCTTTGGCGAGGAGTTCTCGTCCCATGTAACGGCGGGCCTCGGTCCACTCGTCGTTCTGCTCGGCCAGGACCGCACCGACGAGCCGGATCACAGCGGTGCGGTCGGGGAAGATGCCGACCACGTCGATGCGACGCCGGATCTCCTTGTTCAGCCGCTCCTGCGGATTGTTCGACCAGATCTGCCGCCAGATCCCGCGGGGGAAGGCGGTGAAGGCCAGGAGGTCATGCTGGGCGGCGGGTTTGGGGAACTTGGCCTCCAAGGCGTCCAGGACGTGTGTCATCTGGGCCTTCACCGCGTCGGTGTCGGGCTGTTCGAAGACGGTCCGCAGCAGGGTGGCCACCCACGGCTGGGCCGATTTCGGAACTTGGCTCAGCAGATTGCGGGCGTAGTGAGTGCGGCAGCGCGACATGCCCGGAAGCAGCTACGGCCGGATGGAGTATGGCGGTCAGGCCGCCGCGCGAGCGGCCAGCGCGTGATCGTCGGACTCGACTGCCAGACCGTTCGCGGCCGCCACCAGATCGCGTCGCGGCGGTCCCTCGGCCGCCGGTCCATCTTCGTCGGCGGCGGCAGCAACGGCTCCAGCCGCTCCTCCTGGTCGTCTGTCAGATCCCCACGAGCCACCTCGGAATCACTCCACGACCTTGATCAACATTTCAAACAGATACTCCTTGCGACAAGCCGTCAACTCATGCGAGCGCTTCTCCCTCGCGCTTCGGGAGCTGAAGGACTTGCTGTGCGAGGTGCACTTGGCAGGCAGGCAGCCGGCGCTTCCAACCTGGATGAGACCACCGCCGACAACGCCGTTCGATGATGACGAGTTGGCCGGAGCCGACCGAGACGGACACCGTCCACCCCTGCATCAGCGACCCGTCCTCGCCGCCCCCGGCAGGCGGACGCCGTGCCCGTGGCCACCGTGCCGTCCCGCCGGAGGCTGCCGGGCCCCACGAGAGGGGCAGGATCTGGCCGGGCGAGTGGGCCATCCGACGCGACCCTGGCCGACAATCGCGGACATCGCCCCGCATACCGTGGTGTGGCTGAACGAAGCCCCCGCTCCTCGACCCGGACCCGCTCCGGAGAAGGAGGATGCAGCAGGTCTGCGCAGCCCGCCCCACGACCGAAACCCTGGTGCTGGTGCCGACCCACCTTGCAGCCCGAGCACTGGCGGACTCTGATGACCCGCGCCCCGGACCGGCATGCTCACGCCCGCCCGACCGCTGCACAGTCATGAGATCGACGCGCCGGACCCGTTCACCGGCGCCGACCTGGCCACGCTCACCAGCACCCCCGACGTCGGCCCCCGGCCAGTAGAGACCGCCGCTCCATGAACGTGCCCGTAGCAGGATAACGACGCCGAGCAGCGGCACCCCGACCTCACCTGCTGCCTTCAGCGCACGGACAAGCGGCTCCTGCCCGCGGCATCACGGCGGAGTGACCGCACTCCCATCGGCGGACCTGCCGAACACCGACGCCCGCCGGGTGAGGGGCCGTCATAGGCTCGACCTTCCGGCCCTTCGGCCCCTCACCCCCTGACCACGGCACGATGGCCCAGCCCCCGAAATCTGGTGAGCCCTTCGCACCGGCTTTTCCAGCCGACCCGCTGCCGCACGGGTGATCAGGCATCAGAGATCACCTTGAAGGCCTAATCCCTCATCAATCTGCCCAGGATTTTCGACAGATTGACGTGCCGTCAGCAGTCAGAGAGGCGGGTCTGCGGGTGCTCTGGGTACCCCATTCGGCTCCCCCTCACCAGCCATTCCGATATGCCCGAAATGACAGCCTTGGGGGCGGTCAGTACGTTCATTCACACACCGGCTTCCAAAGCCGGCCTCTCTGAGAAGGAGCAAGACACCATGATCATGACCCGTTCCAAGGTCGTCACCGCGGCCGTCGCCGCCGCTGCCGCACTCGCCGTGACCGGCATCACCTACGCCACGGCCGCCCCCGCACCCGAGGCGGCCCCGGCCGTCGTCCAGCAGGCCCCCGCCCCGGCCTACGCCCCGATGGGCGGCGAGTCCGGACAGGGCAAGGGCAACGAAGGCGGCGGCCGCGGCGGCGAAGGCGGCGAAGGTGGCGAGCGCGGCGAGCGCGGCGAGGGTGGCAAGCGCCACCACGAGATCGGCAGAATCTTCATCAACGAGCGGTCGTTCTCCGCCCACCCCGACGGCTGCATCACCGTGGTGAGCGGCCTGGGCTCCAAGAGCTTCAACATCCGCAACGACAGCAAGCGGACCGTCGAGTTCTTCCGCGGCGCGACCTGCGACAACGGCGCCCCCGTCGCCACCGTCGGCCCCCACAGCGAAGCCAACGGCGTCAAGGTTCACCACACCAAGGGTGTCCACGTCAAGGACGGAGTGGTGGGCAGCTTCCGGGTGGTCAAGCGCCACCACGGTGAAGACTTCGACTTCTAAACCCAACCGCACCATGAGCACCACATAGAACCCCGGCCCGCCGTAATCGGGCCGGGGTTCCGGCCTCAAACCCCCAGGGCACCCGGTACGCGGCGCCCACCTGCCCCTTGCCCCAAGGTCCACGCACCTTGCACGCCATCCTAGAACCCGCCAGAAAGCGCTGCGAGGCCGCCCACTCCGGCGTCCTCCCACTTCACCGGTTCACTCCCAAGGGGATTCCCGCTGGAACGCACTCCAGTTGGCGGCGTTCCCCAGCAACGGCCACCGGCCCCGCCGCAGTGGCCGGGTGAGCCCGAACGAGTGACGAAGGCGCGCAACCCGCATATCCGGTGCGACTCCCGTCACCTGGCCCGTGACCGTAAGCAAAGCACATGGCGC